>NZ_JBEVTM010000011.1:0-82375 GCF_040884255.1 Olsenella sp. AGMB03486 | reverse complement strand
GTGTCTATAACTGGCATGCCAGAAAAATGAGAGTAAGAAGGCAGCAATGTAAAGGGGATGCATGGGTGCCAATGGCGGCGCTGATAGGGAAGGCATGCCTTTAAAATCCTTGTATATGCAGGAATATAGGTAGCATGCCAGAGGGTGGCAGCATTGATTGATATGCTCTGCCTACCGTTTGCGGAACAGGCTATTTCTTCCTGTGAGTTTGGTTTATGCTGAAACTAGCATGTTAGAAGTGAGAGGAAAGAGATATCCATGGCACTCCGTATCGTCGATGAAGCAAACCGCTGCCTGCAGTGCAAGCGTCCGCTCTGCCGTGAAGGCTGTCCTATACATACCGCCATCCCTCAGGCAATCGCGCTCTTCAAGGACCGCAAGCTCGAGGAAGCAGGCACGATGCTTTTCCTCAACAATCCTCTGAGCGTTGTCTGCTCCATCGTCTGCAATCACAGCTCGCAGTGCGAGGGGCACTGCATCAGGGGAAGGAAGGACATCCCGGTCCACTTCTCCTCGATCGAGAACTACGTCTCTGAGTCCTACCTCGAGCGCGATCTGTCCCTCATCGCTGACATGAAGGCACCGGATACCGGAAAGCGCTGCGCAATCATCGGCTCCGGCCCTGCCGGCATGGCAGCTGCTGTCTGGCTCTCTCTTGCAGGATGCGATGTCACGATGTTCGAGCAGAAGCCTGCCATCGGTGGCGTTCTCGAGTATGGCATCCCTGACTTCCGCCTCCCGAAGCGCTCTGTCGAGGCCGTGAGGGAGCTTCTCCTCTCGCTCGGCGTGAAGATGCGCACGGCCACGACGATTGGCGGCGCCCTCAAGATCGACGATCTTCTGCGTGATGGGTATGACAGCGTCTTCGTCGGCACCGGCGCCTGGAGGGCTCGTACGCTTGGCATCCAGGGTCAGGCGCGTGGCAATGTCTATTTCGGTATCGACTATCTCGTGAACCCGGCATCGTGCGAAGTGGGGCCGCGTGTCTCTGTCATCGGTGTCGGCAATGTCGCAATGGATGTCGCACGTACGGCACTGCGTCGTGGCGCCCGCCAGGTCACGCTCTATTCCAACTGGAATGGCGTGTCGGCAAACTCCGACGAGGTCGAGCTTGCAGAGCTCGATGGGGCAGAGATCGAGTACGGCATGTCCGTCGAGCTTGTGAACGACAAGGGGCCGGTCTTCAGGAAGTCCATCCTCGATGAGGAGGGCAGGTGCGTGGGCGTGGGCGATGAGCGCATCCAGGCTGAGTCCGACACGACGATTTTCTGTGTCTCCCAGGTGCCGAAGAACAAGCTCCTGCTCACGACACAGGGTCTCGAGGCGACGGAGGCGGGAACGCTCAAGACCGACGAGCAGGGGATGACAACAGTCGAAGGGGTGTTTGCTGCAGGAGATGTCGTGACGGGCCCCAAGACGGTCGTGCACGCCGTGGCTGGCACGAAGAAGGCCGTGGCTGGCATGCTTGCCTACATGGGCATCGAGATTCCTGCCTGCCTCGAGGACTCCTTCGCGGAGGTCCTGACGGCAGAGAGGAAGTAGGGCATCTCAAGCCGTGCAGGGACAGGAACCGGGCCGTCTCCAGAAACGGAGGCGGCCCGGCTTGCCTTAACTCTATGGGGCGGTGCCTAGAAGAGCGGTCCCTCTTCGATCATCATCGGCTCGGTCTGGTAGCGCAGCGGCTCGAGCTCGTCGACCGTGTGGTAGCCGGAAGGAGCGGAAAGGACGGTCGGAATGCGCTGGACAATCGTGGCGCAGGTGTGCTCGACGGTAGCCGGCTTGTCTACATGGAAGACGGTGTCAGGCTCGCCTGAGATCTTCCAGTCGCAGAGGTCGCCGTCGTCCGGACCGTAGACCTTGCCGATCTGGGACGTCACGATATCGATGCCCTGATAGGTCTTCGTCGTGACGCGCGTGTTCATGCCGAGGACCTTGCCCTTGGGGACGATGCCGCCCATCGTGTCGGAGTAGGTGTCCTTCTCTGCGATGTAGGGGACGTTCTCCTGGATGACCTCGGAGATCGTGAGGCCAAGCTCCTGGGCAAGCGCCTCGTTGGAGTTCCAGACATAGGACGGGACGATCTCTGCAGGATGTGCGAGCGTCTCCTCGAACTCCTCAGGGGTGAGTCCTACGCCATGCGCCTTTGCGAGTGCCATGCCGTACTCATCGACGTTGTAGGAGACAGAGCCCTCGATCTTGTCGATGCGGTTCACAGCGCCGGCGAGAAGGCCGACGATGCGTACCCAGAAGACATCCTCCATGCCGGCACCGACCATCGTGGCGCCCGTGGACTTTGCGATGGAATCGAGGCGGTTCGTGGAGGCAGAGGACGTGGTCCAGGGGAAGGTTGCCTCCTCGCAGGTCGTGACGACGGAGATGCCGCGGGACAGGCACTTCTCTGCCATCGGCTCGATATCGTCGACAAGGCTGAAGAGCGTGAGGATTGCGATATCCGGAGCGCAGGTGTCGAGCACTGCGTCTGCGTCGTCGGAGATCTTGACGCCGAGCTTCACCGGCAGCCCTGCGAAGTCTCCGGCATCCATGCCGATGACCTTGGGGTTCGTGTCGATGGCGCCGACAAGCTGTGCACCATGCTCATGCAGATAGCGGATGGTGTACTTTGCCATCTTTCCACAACCGTACTGGACGACCCTCACTGGCCTGCGACCCATGGCAAACCTCCTCGGACGTGCCACCGCTTGGGGCAGCTGCTTGACGCTTTCTGCGCTTGCCTAGGTTATACCGCCTTTTACCTGCGGCGATACGGTCCGGTTTTTACAAAATGGTGAAGCGGCTATCCTCTGCTTCCATCTCTTGCGTCCGTGTGATGGAGGAAGTCCGTGGCAGAGCGGAAGGTATAGGCGGGGCCGCAGGTGATGAGACGGTGCCAGGCTTCCGAGATGAGCTCGGGGATGTAGGCAGCGTTCGAGATGCCTTCGTCGGAAAGCCCCAGAACGCGGCAGAAGAGGCGCTTGGCGGAAGGGGAGATGTGCCTGTCGCCGAGCGCTATGGCAGGGTCGAGCCTCAGGAAGGAGCGCAGCAGGGCATCCTCGACGCCGGGATAGTCCATGCCCACAGCTTCGACGGTGATGCCGGCATAGGTGAGGCAGCGCTTCGTCTGGGCAAAGAGCACAGATTCATCTTCGATATCGAGACGGTCGATGATGTCTTCCATATCGTTCCAGCGCTCCATGAGAAGGAGCGGATGCTTCTTTGCGAAGGCGAGGCTCTCGTTCGTCGTGTCCTCGCGGTAGCAGTAGTAGCACCTGTCGATATACGCGATGCCCGGCGTCTGGCAGAGCGTCTCGATCAGGAAGGGGTTGTCTGCCCAGCCGGCACCCGGTATCTCCATGAACCGAATCCGCTTCTCGTCGAGCCATTCCTTCCGGTAGAGCGCAGACCAGATGGCAGGGTGGTGGAGCAGAAGCTCCGGTGCCTCTGCGATAGCGAAGGGCTGATGCCTGGGATGCACGCGTCCCTTGTAGGCGCAGGGCACCTTCATCGTGTGCTCGGGGTCCTGGTCGAAGACGCGCCAGTAGGCTGACTTGATCACATCGACGGGGCCCTCGAGGGTATCTGCAAAGGCAAGAAGGTCTGCAAAGAACGCAGGCTCGATCCAGTCGTCGGGCTCGACGATTGCGATGTAGTCGCCTTCGGCCATATCGATGCCGCGGTTGCATGTTGCGCCGTAGCCTTCATTCTGCTTGTCTATGACCTTGACGCGGGGGTCTCTTGCTGCATGGACCTGCATGACGGCGAGAGTGCCATCGGTCGAGCCGTCATTCAGCGCCAGGATCTCGATATCGGGATAGGTCTGGCGCTCGATCGAGGAGAGTGCCGCATCAAGCGTGCGCTCGACATTCATGCTCGGCACGATGACAGAAACCTTGTGATGCATGCATCCTCCTCAAGAAGGCGACAGATGCACTCATGATACGCCTTGCACGTGCAGGCTTATGGATGCTCGGCTCCCAGAGGGCAGGCCTTCTTCCTGAATGCAGCTCCGGCGTATAATGGGCTGACAGATGACAGGAGCTGAGGAGTTGGGTATCTGCATGGAGCGCCTTGCAATGGTGATCGTCACATACAAGCGTCAGGAGCTGCTCGAGCGGCTCTTTGCCTCCATCCTGAAGCTCACCGAAGCCCCCTGGCGCATCGTCGTCGTGGACAATGAGAACTCGGAACGCACCTCTGGCATCGTGAAGCAGTTCGGGCAGGAGTGCACGGAGCTCTGGGGTACGACAGAGCCTGATGAAGAGGGTGGCACGGCGCGTGTCGTCTACTTCCCGCAGACAGAGAACATCGGCGGTTCGGGTGGCTTCTCCCGCGGTGTCGGCAAGGCCTATGCCTTAGGCGCTTCCTGGTTCTGGGTCATGGACGACGATGTGAGCGTCCTTCCCGATGCGGTGACAGCCCTGGGCAAATGGTCCAAGCGCTTTGGCGCCATCCAGGGACAGCGCTACGATGCAGACGGCGGCCACTTCTTTTGGCAGTACCGCTTCAATACCGCTCTTGCTATCTACAACCCCTTCTCTCCTTCAGGCTGGAAGCCGGGAGAGGAGTACAAGGAGTGCAATGCACTCTGCTTCGAGGGAGGCTGCTTCAGCCGTGAGGTCGTCTCAAAGATTGGCCTTCCGGATGAGCGCTTCTTCATCTATCTCGACGATGCGCTCTATGGCTATCTTGCAAGCAAGGTGACGACCGTGGCCTTGGTGCCGGACTACGTCGTGAAGCGCGAGCGCGAGGTGCAGAACCAGAGCATCGGATCCGTCCGCCAGCTCAACTCGACAAGCGACATGACGCGCTACTACATCACGAGGAATAGGGGCTATCTTGCCCGCTACTTCCAGCTCTATGGGGACTACAGCCCCGTGGGCTATGCATTGGGCACGCTCCTCAACTTTGCAAAGGAGCTCATCCGCCTGGGACTTGTGGACAGAGGCCACTTCTCCTCGAGCTGGGCGAGGCTCTGGGCTGGCTACAAGGATTCCAAGACGATTCTGCATGACAAGGACTGGAAGCCAATGCCGCCTCTGGCATAGCCTGAAACGGGCTCTCAGAAGCTCTGGGAGCTATTTCTGTTCCTTCTCTGCCTGTGCCGTCTTTCTCATCCAGGCAAAGATGTACTGCTGCTGTATTCCGCCGTATGCAGGGTCCCATTCGATGCTGTAGCGCTCCTCTGCCTTCTTGATCCAGGTATCCCTCGGCACCGCTTCGAGGTATCCCAGCCCATAGAGGCAGATGCAGCTTGCGACCTTGGGGCCGATGCCGGGGATGCTCTCGAGCTCAGCCATCTCATCCTTGAGCGTGGCGCTCGAATCGTCGAGACAGGCGGGGTGCCAATGGATGGACGCACGCGTCAGTGCTTCGAGATAGGGGAGACGGTAGCCGAGCTTCAGGCCCTTCGCATAGGATTCGTCGGCCAGAATCTTCGCAAGCTGGCGGGGACGCGGAATCGTGCCATGCGCTGCGTCCATGAGCATGTCCACCGCATGCTGGATGCGCGGGATGTTCGAGTTCTGGGAGATCATGAACGAGACCGCGGTATCCCACCAGTCCTGGGAAAGCACGCGGATGCCTGAGCAGAGGCTCAGCTGCTCATCTGTGAGCGGAAGGCTCTGGAGGATTGCTCCATAGTCTTGGTCGAGCGCAAGGTAGTGCTTCCAGTATGCAAGCGCGGATGGCGCAGGGTTCGCGCCTGAAGGCGTGAGGATCGTGAGCATCGATCCCTTCTGCGAGGCAATGCAGCGCTTCGTGCCGGAGGAGATGAGATAGCGGGCATCTGTGCGCCCACGCTCAAGCTCATGCCAGGTGAAGACCTGGCCCGATGCTGCAATCTCCCTGAGCGAGAGATTGTCTGTCACAAACGTAGCCACGCTGGCCTCCTTTGCATCTGCTCCATCTTCTGCCAAGAGATTCCCGTGCGCAATGGGCGAGGATGCGTGCGCGCCTGCCTGCTCTGAGTTGCTGCAAGATGGGTCTTTTCCCTATGCTTGTCCTCAAGAAAGGAGCTTTCCATGGATGCTATCAGGGATACGACCATTGCCCGCGACCTTATGGGTCGCCTCATCGTGCCTGAGGCAAAGTTTGCCCGCTATCGCCTCCGCGAGTATGAGGATGGAAGGATCCTGCTCGAGCCGCTCGACCCGAGCGAGAAGGTGGAGGCAGAAGAGCGGGCCGGCATGCGTGCAGCCTTGGGCAGGCTCGGCCTCGGCACCGCCTCGGTGCCCTCTGCGGGCGCGGAAGGGGCAGCAGCTGCCAGCACGCAGTAAGAGAAAAGGAGGCCGCCCGAAGGCGGCCTCCCTGAGGTGCTTTTTGCTTGTGCGTCTGCCTTACTCGGCAAGCGGTGCAAGCTTCTTCGTGATGTCAGCTGCTGCAGACTTGCCGGCACCCATGGCAAGGATGACGGTAGCAGCGCCGGTCACGATGTCGCCGCCAGCCCAGATGCGAGGATCGGACGTCTGGCCCGTAGCCTCGTCGGCGACGATGTAGCCCCACTTGTTGATCTTCTCGGGGCCGATGAGCTTGGCGATCGGGTTTGCGTTCGTGCCGATGGCAGAGATGCCCAGATCGCACGGCAGCTCGTCGATGGAGCCCTCGATGGGGACAGGACGGCGCCTGCCGGAAGCATCGGGCTCGCCGAGCTTCATGTTCTGGACCTTGACGGCGCACACAGCGCCATCCTCGCCGGCGACGAACTCGATAGGAGAGGCGAGCTCGTGGATCTTGACGCCCTCGGCCTTTGCATGCTCGACCTCAGCGCGACGGGCAGGCATCTCAGCCTCGGTACGGCGGTAGCAGAGCGTGACCGTCTCGGCGCCCAGGCGCAGTGCCGTACGGACGGAGTCCATTGCGACATTGCCGCCGCCGAAGACGACGACGTTCTTTGCGCGCTTGGTCGGCGTGTCGTACTCGGGGAAGCGGTTGGCCTTCATGAGGTTGACACGCGTGAGGTACTCGTTCGCGAAGAAGACGTTCGGCAGGTTCTCGCCCGGGATGTTGAGCATCTTCGGCAGGCCTGCGCCCGTCGCGATGTAGAGGGCGTCGAAGCCCTGTGCGAAGAGCTCGTCAGCATCGGTGATGCGGCCGACGACAGCGTTGTACTCGAACTTGACGCCGAGCTTCTCGAGGCCGTCGATCTCGCGCTTCACGACTGCCTTGGGCAGACGGAACTCAGGGATGCCGTAGGCAAGGACGCCGCCGCCCGTGAAGAAGGCCTCGAAGACGGTGACATCGAAGCCGTTGCGGGCAAGCTCGCCGGCGCAGGTGATGCCGGAAGGACCAGCACCGATGACAGCGACCTTCTTGCCGTTCTTCGGAGCCATCTTCGGCTCGGAAGCGAGCTCGGGCTGGTCGCCCAGGAAGCGCTCGAGCTGGCCGATAGCAACAGGCTCGCCCTTCTTGCCACGGATGCACTTGCCCTCGCACTGGTTCTCCTGCGGGCAGACGCGGCCGCAGATGGCAGGGAGCATGGACTGCTCGTGGATGATGTCGAGGCCACGGCCGAACTCCTCGTTGCGGATGGCTTCGATGAAGGCAGGGATGTTGATGTTGACCGGGCAGCCATCGACACAGAACGGCTTCTTGCAGTCGAGGCAGCGGTTGGCCTCGGCGAGAGCCATCTCCTTCGTGAAGCCCTTGTCGACAGGACGGAAGTCCTTTGCGCGCTCGACGGGATCCTCCTCGTTGGCAGGCGTGCGCGGAGACTTCATATCAGGAACATAGCGGCCATTTACCTGTGGCATGCGCAGATCGCCTCCTCATAGGCGTGAAGTGCCTGGCCTTCCTCGGTACGGTATGCAGCCTGGCGTGCGCGCAGGTCGTTCCAGTTGACCTTGGAGGCATCGAAATCGGGACCGTCGACGCAGGCGAACTTCGTCTCGCCGCCGACCTCGACACGGCAGCAGCCGCACATGCCGGTGCCGTCGACCATGATCGGGTTCAGCGATGCGGTGATCGGGCAGTCATGCTTCACAGCCGTGAGCGTTGCGAACTTCATCATCGGCACAGGACCGACGCAGAAGATGTGGTCGATCTGGCCAGCCTCGAGCAGGCGCTCCTCCGGTGCCGTGACGACACCCTTCTCGCCGTAGGAGCCGTCATCCGTCGTGATGTGGATGTGGTCATCCGGCAGGATGGAGCGGAACTGGTCCTCGAGCAGGAGCAGGTCCTTCGTGCGGGCACCCATGATTGCATGGACGTCCTTGCCCTCCTTGACGAGCTTGCGGGCAATCGGGAATGCGATAGCGAGGCCAACGCCTCCGCCGATGACACCCCATTTGCCATCGCCGAACTCGCTCGGCTGTCCGAGCGGACCCGTGACATCCTCCAGCGAATCTCCAGCCTCATAGGTGGAGAGCATCTTCGTGGTCTTGCCGACCACCATGAAGATGAACTCGACCCAGCCCTCTTCGGGGTTCCAGTCCGCGAACGTGAACGGGACACGCTCGCCCGTCTCGTTGGCGCGCACCATCAGGAACTGGCCAGCATGTGCATGCTTTGCCATCTGCGGTGCCTCGATGCGGAACTTGAACACCTTCTCGGAGAACTGCGTCTTTTCGAGGATCTTGTACATTGATGAACTCCTCTCCAAAAACGTCCATAGGATGGTCTGGGCCTCTTCCCTTGGGCCGTCCCATCAATTCACCAACATGCCCATTGTAGCGGTCAGATAAGCATGTCTTCTGCATGATTTGCAGCAATCGGTGCCATATATGCAGAGCATGGCATCAATCCTGGGCACTTCATCCAAGCCGTGTGGACTCTGCTGCAAAGCCCTTCTGGATCACGCGCTCAACGACGTCTGCAGCGTCCTGTGCCTCGATTTCGAACGACTCGAGCTGGGTGCCCTTCAAGGGGCGCAGCGCATACTGCGCGACGCTCATGCGTCCGGGAGGCCTGCCCACGCCGAAGCGCAGACGGCAGAAGTCGCGGCTTCCCATCTTCTGGATGATGGAGCGCAGGCCATTGTGTCCGTCGTGGCCGCCGCCGAACTTGAGAACGAGCTTCGTGTCCGGCACATCGACATCGTCGTGCACGACGAGGAGCTCCTCCGGTGCGATCTTGAGCTGTCTCACGAGCTTCGAGATAGGTCCTCCGACCTCGTTCATGAAGGTCTGGGGACGCGCAAGGAAGACGTCCTTCCCGGCAATCTTCGTCTCTGCCACCATCATGCCTGCCTGGCTCTTCCAGTAGCGTGTTCCCGCATGTTCTGCGAGCACATCGATCGTGGCATAGCCGGCGTTATGGCGGGTCTTCTCGTATTCGGCGCCCGGGTTTCCGAGGCCGACGACGAGACGTATGTCTTTGGGTTCTGGCATGGCAACCTTTCCGTTTCAGGGCCTCTCCATCATCTCAAGCATATCCTCCTTGCGGGAGGGAGAGCGAAGACTAAATGCCGCCGCGTTTCCTCCCTGCAAGGACAAAGCATCAGAGGCCGTATTCAGGAAGGAAGCTCTTCCAGCTGTCTTCCCATCGGAAGCTGCCTCCGGCTGCCCGTGCTCCGATTTCGAAGTGGAGACGGACGATCCCCAAGTCCACTGCAGAGAAGGGGCCGCCCTTCGAGCGGATCGAGGCAAAGGGGGTGCCATCCTGTGTCGTGCGTCCTGCCCAGCCGATCTCGAAGCTCTGCTGGTTCATTGCGGTAGGTGCCTTGAGCGCCGCATCCACGCCTGCGCCGAACCAGGCAGGAACCTCGGTGCCTTCCGGGATAGAAGTCACGGCATCTGCGCTCTTGGAGCGGTGGGCATGCCCTTTGCCTTCCCCATGGCCAAGCGCCACGACGAGCACGAGCCTGTCGTCTGCCGAGGCCATCCTCTTCACGAGGCGGCGCTTGAAGGTGCCGCCGACCCAGCAGCTGGAAAGGCCCAGCTCCTGCGCTGCCAGGACGATTCGCTCGCCGAAGTAGCCGCAGCGCTGCTCGAGAGAAGGGGCAGGCGTGCCGGCAAGGACAAGATAGTTCGAGACGTTGCGGAACTTGCCGTAGTGGGCAAGAAGTGAGCTGAAGGCTTCCGGCTCGTCGACGACAAGGCGCATATGGAGATTGCCTGCCTCGTTCGAACGGGCGATCTCCTGGCTTAGGGCTGCGCGCTCCTCCTCTGAAAGAGGGACTGCGGTGTAGCTCCTGACCGAATGCCTGGCTTCTATTCCGTCATTGAAATCCATGAAGTTCCTTTCTGTTCCGGTGTCTGCTTTCTTACTACCCGAAGCAGATGCGCCCCCCGTTCTCTGCGCCATTTCCATGGAGCGTGCGGATGGGGACGGGCCGGCCATGAAATGGCCTGTACGCGACCGGTGTGGACCAGTCGGCAGGCGGCAGGGGAATGCAGGTTTCATGCCATGCTTTGAAACAAATGGGTCATATGTTTCATTGAACATGATTAAGACATAACATGTACATAAATCGCCGGAAACCTTCTGGAAGCAGCCGGCTGCAACGATGGTTGGACAATGAGATCGGAACTCGGAAAGGGGTGCAAGGTGCCTTCAGGACGCGTTTTGAGAGCGCAGGGAGGCAAGGCGTCCCCCGAAAGCGGATCTGCGATTCACGGCTTCCGTGTGCACCTCGAAGAGTACCGTCCCCTTGCAAGCTCGGCCGAGCGCAACATCGTGAACTTCCTGCTCGAACATCCGGGGAATGCCGTGGGCGTCTCGGCACACCGTCTCGCGGAGCTCACCTACACCTCGCCCTCGACGGTCGTGCGCCTGTCGCGCAAGCTTGGCTTCACGGGCTACAAGGAGCTCCAGCAGGCACTGCTCTATGAGCTTGCGGTAGCGGAGAAGAGCAAAAACATCGTCTCCGAGGGGGTCATGTCGACCGATTCCACGCAGGACATCATCGACAAGGTCACAGCCCGCAATGCCTCGACGCTTTCGCTCACGCGTGACGGCCTCGACCCCGCTGCCATAGACAGGACGGTCGAGCTCATCCGCACGGCACCGCGCATCAGCCTCTATGGGATTGGCGCCTCCCTCATGGTTGCCCATGACCTGCAGCTGAAGCTCCTGCGCCTGGACATCCATGCCGATCTGATCGATGACCTGCACTCGCAGCTGGTCTGTGCGAAGAACGAGCGTCCCGGCGATCTTGCTCTTGTCATCTCCTATTCGGGCATGACAGAAGACATACTGCGCTGTGCCCGGACGGCAAAGGCAAGGGGTGCCACGATCGTCTCCATCACGCGCGGCAGCTTCTCGTCGCCGCTCGTGAAGCTCTCCGATGTCGTGCTCGGGGTCGCGGCGACAGAGCTCGTGCTCAGAAGCGGCGCGATGTCCTCGAGGATCGCGCAGCTGAACGTCGTGGACGTGCTCTTCACCGCCTACGTGAGCAGCAACTACGAGAAGAGCATGGAGCGTCTCTCGAAGAACTGGATCAAGAGAAGCGAAGTGCCGGAAAAAGAGGCAGGCACCGAAGAGGGTGCCGGGCTTGGATAGAAGACAGAAGTGCAAGGAGAAAGGAGCGGAAAGGGCAATGGCAGAGGAAGAGAAGCCTGCGATCGACCTCGGGAAGCTTTCGACCGAAGCGCGCAATCCCCGGACTATGCATCTCGACGAGATGAGCCCGCGCGAGCTTGTCGAGGTGATGAACTCGGAGGATGCAAAGGTCGCAACTGCCGTGCACGACGTGCTCGGCGAAGTTGCCACGGCCGTGGAATGGGCACGCGATGCGCTTGCGGCAGGCGGCAGGATCGTCTACTTCGGGGCTGGCACCTCGGGCAGGCTCGGCGTGCTCGATGCGGTCGAGTGCCCGCCGACATTCGGCGTCTCGCCCGATAGGGTTGTCGGCCTCATCGCAGGCGGGGAGCATGCATTCGTGCGTGCTGTCGAAGGGGCGGAGGATTCGCTCACGCTCTGTGCAGAGGAGCTCGATGCGCTGCATCTGGGACCGCATGACCTTCCCATCGGCATCGCTGCCTCGGGACGGACACCCTATGTGATCGGCGGGCTCAGGCATGCGCACGAGCTCGGCTGCCGCACGGTGGCAATCGCCTGCAACAAGGGGTCAGATATCGGAAAGTGTGCAGACCTCGCAATCGAGCCCTGCTGCGGGCCGGAAGTGCTGACGGGATCTACCCGCCTGAAGGCCGGCACGGCACAGAAGATGATCCTCAACATGATCTCGACCGGAGCTATGGTCGGCTGCGGCAAGGCATACGAGAACCTGATGGTCGACGTGCAGCAGTCGAACGAGAAGCTCGAGGTCAGGGCACAGAACATCGTGATGGCCGCCACGGGCGCCGACCGCACTGAGGCGGAGCGGGCGCTTCAAGAGGCGGGCGGCTCTGCGAAGTGCGCGATTGTCTCGATCCTGGCAGATGTTTCGGCAGACGAGGCGAAGCGCAGGCTCGCTGTCTGCGGCGGCAAGGTCCGCCAGGCTCTCAGGGAGAGCTGAACATGGCATACGGCGGACGGCAGATGGGGACTGTCCGCTCGGCAAAGCAAGACAAGGAGGAACAATGAGCAAGGATTTCGAAGGGATTGCCAAGGGCGTCCTGGCCGCTGTGGGCGGCAAATCCAACGTCGTGGGCAACATGGCGTGCATGACAAGGCTGAGGGTGAAGGTAGCAGATCCCTCCAAGGTCGACGAGGCAGCGGTCAAGCAGGTCGAAGGCGTCATGGGCCTTGTCGCTGACGGAGACCGCTATGAGATCGTCTTCGGGCCGGGCACCGTGAACAAGGTCCTCGAGCCGTTCTCGAAGCTCACCGGCATCAAGCCGGACGATATGGCTGATGTCGTAAACGATGCCGCTGCGCGGAACAAGGCCGCACAGAAGGCAAAGCACGACAAGCCGGTGCAGCGCTTCCTCAAGAAGATCGCGAACATCTTCGTGCCGCTGCTGCCGGGCATCATCGCCGCTGGCCTCATCAACGGCATCGCCAATGTCATCAATGTCTCGAGCGGCAATGCATTCGCAGGCGTCTGGTGGTACCAGTGCATCCGCACGATGGGCTGGGCGCTGTTCCTGTATCTGCCGCTCTTCGTCGGCATGAATGCCTCCAAGGAGTTCGGAGGATCCGGCATCCTCGGCGCCATGGCAGGTGCGCTTTCCATCGCGAATGCTTCCATGCCGCTTCTGCTCAAGACTGCTGACGGCGCTGCAGCCGTGAACCTGCCGATTGCCGTGCCGGTTCCGTCCTTCGCCCAAGGCGCCTTCGCGATCAACTTCTCGACGGTCTACAACCCGTCTGCAGGCGGCCTTCTGGGTGCCCTCATCTGCGGCATCTTCTTTGCATGGCTCGAGAAGAAGTTCCATAAGGTCATGCCGAGCGCGCTCGACACGTTCCTGACGCCGCTCTTCACGGTCTGCATCGGCTCGGTCGTCTCCGTGCTCGTTCTGCAGCCGGTCGGCGCCTTCCTCACCCAGGGCATCTTCTTCGTGCTGTTCTTCTTCTACAACGTGCTCGGCGTCGTCGGCGCCTATCTTCTGTCTGCAACATTCCTGCCGCTCGTCGCGGTCGGCCTGCACCAGGCACTTACCCCGATCCATGCAATGCTCAACGATCCTGCGGGTCCGACCGGCGGCATCAACTATCTGCTCCCGATCCTCATGATGGCAGGCGGCGGCCAGGTCGGTGCCGGCCTTGCCCTCTACGTGAAGACGAAGAACACGCGCGTGAAGACGTACCTGCGCGAGTCCATCCCTGTCGGCATCCTCGGTGTCGGCGAGCCTCTGATGTATGCCGTGACGCTGCCGCTCGGCAAGCCCTTCGTGACAGCCTGCCTGGGATCGGGCGTCGGCGGCATCCTTGCTTGGCTCTTCCATCTCGGCACGGTCTCCCAGGGCGTCTCGGGCCTCTTCGGCCTTCTGATCGTCGTTCCGGGCACGCAGGGGCTCTATGTTGTTGCGATGCTTGCAGCCTACGCAGCAGGCTTTGCCCTCACGTATTTCTTCGGCGTGGACGAAGACCGCATCAACGACGTCTTCGGCAGCGAGGCATAGACTTCTATCTGTACCGAAACAGGTTCTGGCATGCGGACCTGCAGGAGCAATCCTGCGGGCCCGCTTTCTGAAGAAGAGCGCTTCCGCTCCTGGATGGAGGACTGTTCATGGAAACAGGCATTTCCCTGTATTTCGCATCGGGCTATCTGGCAAACGCCGCGGTCGTGGAGAAGGCATCGCTTGCGGGAGCGAAGTATGCCTTCACCTCGTTCCATATACCGGAGGAGTCGGGCCTCGATTTTGCGCAGGAGGCAAAGAGGCTGATCGCTCTGTGCCGCGACCATGGGCTTGCCCTGATTGCGGACGTGTCGCCGGCAACGCTTGCCAAGCTCGGATGCAGGGACTTCGGCGATGTGGGCCGTCTCGGTGTCGAATATATCCGTCTGGACGATGGCTTCGATGCACGTCAGACGGTCGAGCTCTCGAACTTCTTCCATGTGGTGTTCAATGCCTCGACGATCTCCGAATCCGACATTGCGCAGTGGCGTGCAGCAGGTGCAGACTTCAGCCGCTTCGCTGCCTGCCACAACTTCTATCCGAAGCCTCTGACAGGGCTTTCCATAGAAGATGTGGTGCGGACCAACCAGAGGCTCAAGGCACTCGGGTTTGAGGTGATGGGGTTCGTGCCCGGCGACAGGGAGCTCAGGGGGCCGCTTCATGAGGGGCTGCCGACCGTCGAGGCACATAGGGGAGATGCCGGCGACAGGCTCTTCCTCGATATGCTCGAGCTTGCATCGGCAGGCTGCGATGCGGTGCTAGTCGGGGATCCGGATGTCTCCAAGACGGTCTGGAAAAGGATTGCCGGCATCTCCCAGAATGTGATCGACCTCGCAGCAGAGCTCGCAGAGCCCTATCAGTCGCTCTTCGGCCGCCTGCAGCATGACCGCCCTGACTCCTCGCCCTGGATCGTGCGCTCGCAGGAGTCGCGCCGCTGGAAGGATGTGGAAGCACCAAAGCCCTCCCAGGACGTACGCGACATGGATGTCCATGCGGGAGATATCCTCATGAGCACGACGGCATATGGCCGCTATGCAGGCGAGCTCGAGATTGCGCGCCAGAGCTTTGCGCTCGACAGGCGCGACGTCAAGATCGGCCGCATTGCGGAGCCAGATCTCGCACTGCTGCCCTATATCAGGCAGGGTGCTGGCTTCAGGCTCGTCAAGGACAAGGCATAGGCTTTCTCTTGAGGGCGCTCCTGCCGCCAGTGCTGCTGCTCTGTGGCGAGCCGACCAGCCTCGTCAGGCGAGATGCAGAAGTCCGGCGCCGCTCAGGGCGCTGCCGAGGCAGCAGCGCCCCACGAGCATGTGCGGCTGTTTCGTCCGGCGAGATGCGCGGACTGAGCACGCAAGGGCGCATTCGTCCTCTGCTGAGCTGAAAGACGGGCACGCTCTCACTCCGTCTCGAGGAGGCCGCCGGTCTGGCGCTTCCAGAGCTCTGCGTACGCGCCGCCTTCCTGCACGAGCTCTGCGTGCGTGCCATCCTCCACGATCCTGCCGCCGGCAAGCACGACGATGCGGTCGAGGGCTGCCACGGTGGAGAGGCGGTGGGCCACCACGATTGCAGTGCGGCCGCGCATGAGGTTTCCGAGGGCTTCCTGGACAAGGGCCTCGGATTCGCTGTCGAGGGCGCTTGTCGCCTCGTCGAGCACGAGGATCGGGCAGTCTGCAAGGATGGCCCTCGCGATGGCCACGCGCTGGCGCTGTCGCGGTCTCGTGCAGGCAAGTCTGCCTCACAGGCATGTCAACGTCGCGTTGCGCCAACCATGGTGTCGAGCCCGGTGGGCAGGCGGTCTGAATTCAGTACTCCGCCTGTGCCCTGTTCCCGAGCTTCAAAGCTACGTTTGTCCAGTACCTGAGCAGCTACGCATGACCCGCGCATCATCTAATTCTCTCGACATGAAAGCGCACAAGTTCCCGGCTGAGAGCGCAAAACAGTTGTCTATTTCACGTCCACCCGATTGATGATATGGCAATCTTGCTGGCAGTCCGCCATCCATTCTGCTTACGACAGTTGATATAATTGCAGAAAAAATGTAAACTTGCATTGAAGATGAAATATTGCAATGCACGTGTGGGGGTCAATGGTGGAGTACCTGGAATACCTCAGCGATGCACTCGGTCTCGCGCTGAGACGAACTTCCTGGGACCGAGCAAGGACGCTCCCGCTCTACTTGGGCACGGCAGCAGACTACGAGCTCTGTAGCTGCGATGGGACGGACTTCCTAGTTGCGCTGCCGAGGGGAGGCCAATCCCTGCCGGAGCTCAAGCGTGTCGTCGCGCAGATCGCACGGTTCACGGAGCTGCCCGTCGCGCTCGCGTCGGACCTCATCGACTCCCGCCAGCGCCGCGCGCTCGTCGCGCGGGGCATCCCGGTCATCGTTCCCGGAAGGCTCGCGTACCTGCCCTTCCTGGGGTTTGCCGCGCAGGCGGAGGCGAAAAGGCGTGCGCTTGGCGGCACGCTCACGCCAAGGGCACAGGCGGCGCTTGTCACGATGATGGCAAACCCTGCGATCTCGACCTCAATCGGCCTGAGGGAGGTGACGCGTATGACAGCAAGCTCCGCAAGCCGTGCCATCGATGAGCTGGCCCAGCATGGTCTGATCGAGCGCGGCAAAGATGGCCGCGAGGTCACTTTCGACTATGACAGAGGGAGGAACGCCCTCCTGAAGCAGGCGATGCCGCTGCTCAAGAGCCCGGTCGCGGCTACAATCTGGGCTCGGCACACGGATGCCCTGGCGGCATTGCCCGATGCTGGCGAGACGGCGCTGGCGGATCGTTCGATGCTTCTTGCCCCCGCCATCGGCCAGAAGGCGGTGGCCAAGGCCCGCCTCGCGGAGCTGGGGGTGGATGAGGTCCTGGAAGGCGAGCTGTCGGACGGGGAGACCGTCGAGCTACAGCTTTGGTCCTACGACCCGCTGGTGGCAGGCCTCGGGCGCGTCGATGACGTCTCGCTTGCCCTGTCCCTCGCAGGGTTGGGAGACGAGCGTATAGATGGTGAGCTGGACGATCTCTTCGGCGAGGAGGGGCTATGGCGATGAGCGGTGTCTACGGGCTGGGGCGATTCGGCGAGTACATGGCGGGGCTTGAGGAGCACTACGCCGTCATAGGCGGCACCGCTTGCGACATACTGCTGAACGCGTCGGACCTGCCGTTCCGTGCGACCAAGGACATAGACGTTGTGCTCATGGTAGAAGATCGTCCAGCAGAAGTCGGTCGGGCAATCTGGAAGCTCTTGTCGGACGGCGGCTACGCTGTGGCGCGCAGGGGTACGGAAAACGCGCACTTCTATCGCTTCTCGAAACCGGCCGCATCCGGCTTTCCCTCGATGGTGGAGCTCTTCGGCACCGAGCCGAACTTCATCACGGAGCCCGACGGCCTTGAAATCGTGCCAGTGCCCATGGGGGAGGACGTGTCGAGCCTCTCAGCCATCCTGCTCGATGCCGACCACTACTCGTTTATGTGTGGTGGACGCAAGGTCGTGGATGGGATTTCCGTACTAGGTGAGGCCTATCTGGTTCCATTCAAGGCGAAGGCGTTTCTGGACCTCCGAGAACGCAGGGCGTGTGGAGAGCACGTGGATAGTAAGGATCTGCGGAAGCACAAGAATGACGTCTTCAGGCTGCTGCAGCTCTTCACGCCCGAGACGACTGCGCCCCTTCCAGACTCCATAAGGGACGACATGTCCCACTTCTGCAATATCATGAGCGAGGAAGGCGTGCCTCTCAGGCAGATTGGCGTAAGGATGACCTTGGACGAGGCGCTGGGACAGATTGCCCGCTCATACGGTCTATAGAAGGCCTTGTTCATTATCGGAGTCAGCGCTCTGGGAGGTTGGGCCCCATTTCAATCACTGCCATCTGGCAAGGAATGGCCAGAATGCTTGTAGCGTGGGAATCTCAGGCCGCACTTTTCGGGCTCCCATGCCTTTAGGCGGCGAACGGTCTGAAGGGTGATTTGCCGCCGCCCAAAGGGACTCGGTTGCAGCGTGTGCTCACTCCGCCTCGAGGAAGCCGCCGGTCTGGCGCTTCCAGAGCTCTGCGTACGCGCCGCCTTCCTGCACAAGCTCTGCGTGCGTGCCATCCTCCACGATCCTGCCGTCGGCGAGCACGACGATGCGGTCGAGGGCTGCCACGGTGGAGAGGCGGTGGGCCACCACGATTGCAGTGCGGCCGCGCATGAGGTTTCCGAGGGCTTCCTGGACAAGGGCCTCGGACTCGCTGTCGAGGGCGCTTGTCGCCTCGTCGAGCACGAGGATCGGGCAGTCTGCGAGGATGGCACGGGCGATGGCGACGCGCTGGCGCTGTCCGCCCGAGAGCCTGACGCCGCGCTCGCCGACCATGGTATCGAGGCCCTGGGGGAGCCGCTCGATGAACTCGAGGGCATTGGCCTCTGCGGCAGCACGCCTGATTTCTTCCTCTGTGGCCTCTGGCCTGCCATAGGCAATGTTTTCGCGGATGGAACGGTGGAAGAGAAGGGGCTCCTGCGGCACGTAGGCAACCTGGCGGCGCAGCGACTGCTGCGTACAGGCGCTCACATCCTGGCCATCCACAAGGACCTGCCCTCCCTGGACATCGTCGAGGCGCAGCAGGAGCTTCGTGAGCGTCGTCTTGCCGGATCCGGAGCGGCCCACGAGGCCCACGCGCTGGCCGGGAGCGATATCGAGATTCAGGTCCTCGAAGACATAGGAGCCCTTCGGGGCATCTGCATACCGGAAGCGGATGTGCTCGAAGCTGATGCCGCCCTCATGCACCTCGAGGGGCTTGGCATCGGACCTGTCTGCGACGAGCGTCGGCTCGTCCAGCACCTTCGTCATTGCAGCCGCGTCTCCCAGCGCCCTGTTGATGCGCTGCATCATCGAGTTGAAGTAGTTGAAGCGCATCGTCAGGTTGTACGTATAGGTGAACATCATGACCAGCGTGCCTGCGCTGATGCCGAACCAGGCATTGCCGCCGCTCACGAAGATCGAGGTCACGAACATGATGATCGTGATGAGGGCGCTTGTCGTGAAGCCGCGTTTCATGGTCGCATGCATGTTCACGTTCTCTTTGTCCATGGCCTCTCTGTCTGCTTCATCGAAGAGGCTGCGCTCATAGTCTTCGCGGCCGCAGGTCTTGACGGCGAGGATGTTCGTCACGGCGTCCGAGAGGATGCCGGAGAGGCGGTTCTGTGCCTGGGAGGCAGCAGAGGAGAGCGGAAGTATCCTGCGGTACATCGTGTAGGCGTAGATGACATAGACAACAAGCATTGCTATGAGAATGAGGACGAAGGCAGGGGCAGCAGGCGCCAGCATCGCGATCGTGAGGACGACCGAGGCGAGCGTCGGCCAGAGGCTGTAGGTCAGGACATCCACAAGGCCCGAGTAGCCGCTCACGAAGCGGGAGGTCTGGCTTACAAGAGACCCTCCGAACCTTCCTGTGTGGAAGGTCATGCTCTGGTTCGAGAGTGTGTCGAAGCAGAGGCGCGAGAGCTGGTAGTCGCCGTTGATCTCGAGCTTGTAGACCGCATAGTCCTGGAGCTTCGAGAGCGTCTGGCCCACGGCGTTCACGATAAGGAGCGCCAGGATATAAGGGCCGAAGACAGAAAAGACCTCGTCGGGTGTGACGGGGGAGGCCTGGATGCGGTCGACGATGAGGCCCATCACGTAGGTATTCGCAAACGTGAGGAGGGCAATGTAGCCCACCGAGGCTATGACAGAAAGGGCGAAGGCGCCGGGCTTCTGCTTTGTCACCCACCAGAAGTAGTGGAGGGTGCGCCTGATGGTCGTGCGGTCATTCGAATCGGTTGTGCTTCTGAGTGCCATGTATGCTCCGGAATCTCATGCTGCCTGAAGGCGTGAATTGCAGTCTTATCAGTTACATTTAAGCAGGCGATGCTCCAGAGATGTGACAGAAACCACATTCTATGATGATTCCATGAAACGCTAACCCTGTTAGATAAACAGCACGGCTGCGGGTAGAGTACTGTCCGTTCACTAACATGGTTAGCAATAAGGAGAGCTATGGAAGAGAAAGAGGAGCTTACGGAGGAGGAATGGGACCGCCTTGTGCGTGAGCTTTTCCGCACCTGGCATGGCCTGCGTCCTTCCGGGCACGACCGTCCGGACATGGAGCTCATGGGGCAGAAGCAGATCATGCATGTCCTGGCACAGAACGAGGACCCCGTGACGCCAGGTGCGCTTGCCGATGCCTGCCACGTCACGAGCGCACGCATCGCGCGTGCCCTGAAGCAGCTCGAGGCACAGGGGCTCATCGTGAGGACGGAAGATCCTGAAGATGGCAGGCGCACGCTCGTGAGCCTGACAGAGAAGGGCCAGGACGTCGTCGCCGAGAGGAAGAAGCGGATCGGCGAGACCATGAAGGAGTTCTGCAAGGAGCTTGGCGCAGAGGACACCCAGGAGCTGCTGCGCATCATGAGACGGGTTGCCGAGCTTGCCCCTGAGATCCAGAAGCGCTTCTGCCAGAAGCAGGAAGAGGAGGGCACGCGATGAATACCCTCCGCTATCTCAAGGGCCATATTCCAGCGGTATTGGCTGTCGTGGCGCTTCTCGCCGTGCAGGTCACCTGCGAGCTCATGCTGCCGCGCTACATGGCTGATATCGTGAATGTCGGCATCGTCCAGGCAGCGGGCGGCGACATGGGATATCTGGCCAGCATGGCAGGCTCCATGTTTGCGCTCTGCTTTGGTTCGGTCGCAGCGGCGGCTGCTGCGGGATACCTTGCCTCGCGTCTTGCTGCGACCATTGCGCGCGACCTGCGTGCATGTCTCTTCTCCCGCGTCATGCAGCTTTCGCCGGCACAGGTGAACCATTTCACGCCGTCTTCCCTGATCACGCGCTCGACGAACGATATCACGCAGATCCAGATGACGATCGTGATGCTTCTGCGCATCGTGATGCTCGCGCCGATCATGGCAATAGTTGCAATCATCCAGGTGCTGGCACTGGGAAGCGGACTCATCTGGATTGTCGGCGCCGCGCTTCTTGCGGTGCTTGCCGTGATCTCTGTCCTCTATGTGCTTGCGATGCCGCGCTTCAGGAAGATGCAGTCCTTGGTCGACCGCGTGAACCTCGTAGCCCGCGAGATGCTCGACGGCGTCATGAGCATCCGTGCCTTCGGCAGGGAGGACCATGAGCTCGAGAAGTTCGATGGGGTATCCCGTGACCTCATGCAGACGCAGCTCTTCGTGAACCGCGCCATGATCCTCATGATGCCGGCACTGACGCTCGTCATGAACCTCGCGACAGTGGCAATCGTCTGGTTCGGCGCACAAGGGGTCGCCGTCGGCACGATGCAGGTCGGCGACATCATGGCATTCATCACCTACGCGATGATGATCGTCATGGCCTTCCTGATGATCTCGATGGTGGCAGTCCTGCTGCCCCGCGCCGAGATATCGGCAGGCAGGATCGACGAGGTGCTCTCGTGCGACCCTGCCGTGCATGAGCCAAAGAGCCCGAAGTCGCTTGATGGGGCGGCTGCGCACGGCGAGCTCTCTTTCCAGGATGTGGGCTTTGCCTATCCGGATGCCGAGGGCATGGTCGTCGAGCATGTGAGCTTCAGGACGCATCCGGGAAAGACCGTGGCGATCATTGGGTCTACGGGTTCCGGCAAGTCGACGCTCGTGCAGCTGGCGCCGAGGCTCTATGACCCGACGGAAGGCTCGATCTCGCTTGACGGCACAGATCTCAAGGACCTTTCGCTCTCCGAGCTCAGACACAGGATCGGCTACGTGCCGCAGCAGAGCTTCCTTTTCACGGGCACAATCGCCTCGAACGTGGCCTATGGGACAGAGGGGCTCACAGATGAGGAGCTCAAGCGTGCAATCCATCTGGCGCAGGCAGACGATCTTGTGGCAGCAAGCCCCGAGGGCACGGACTCTCCGATCGTCCAGGGAGGCACGAATGTCTCGGGTGGCCAGCGCCAGCGTCTTGCCATTGCCCGTGCGCTTGCGATGAAGCCGGAAGTGCTCGTGCTCGATGATTCGTTCTCGGCTCTGGACTTTGCGACAGATGCACGCCTCAGGCGTGCGCTTGCAGAGCATGCAGGGGACATGGCCATCGTCGTCGTGGCGCAGCGCGTCGCCTCGATCATGCAGGCAGACGAGATTCTGGTGCTCGACGACGGCAAGGTCGTAGGCCAGGGCACGCATCAAGAGCTTCTTCGTGATTGCCCGACATACCGCGAGATTGCGACAAGCCAGCTCTCCGCGAAAGAGCTTGGCCTTGAAGAGGAGGTGTAAGGACATGGCAGAAGAAACGAGCCTCAAGGAGCAGCAGGAGAGAAGCCGTCAGAGGCGCCCGCATGGTGGTGGACGCTTCGCTCCCGTGGAGAAGGCAAAGGACTTCAAGGGGACGCTCAGGCGCCTCATTCATGCGCTCTCGAAGGAAGCGCCGCTCATGATCTTGGCCGTCGTGCTTGCGATGGTATCGGTCATCTTCTCGGTCATCGGCCCCAAGATCTTGGGCCAGGCGACGAATGAGGTCTTCCTCGGCGTCGCTGCGATGGGAAGAGGGGATGGAGGCATCGACTTCGCGAAGATCGCCCAGATCCTTGCCTTCCTCCTCGGCATCTACCTGATCTCGTCCGGAGCCCAGGCCATCCAGGGCTGGCTCATGACAGGCATATCGCAGAGGACGGTCTTCCGCTTCAGGAAGGAGATTGCAGAGAAGATCTCCCGTGTGCCGCTTTCCTACTTCGATGGGGAGGGGACCTCGAAGGGCGACGTGCTCTCGCGGATGACAAACGATGTGGATACGCTGAGCCAGACTTTGAATACCGGCATCGTCCAGCTCGTGACTTCCTTGACCCAGGTCATCGGCATCGCCGTCATGATGCTCTCCATCTCGCTCCAGCTCACGGGCGTCACGCTTCTCATGCTCCCGCTTGCCGGCATCGTGCTCTTCTTCCTGATCCGTGCCTCCCAGCGCTACTTCAAGGCCCAGCAGGCACAGCTTGGCGCCGTCGACGGAAAGATCGAGGAGGATTTCTCGGGCCAGGTCGTGATCCAGGCCTTCGACCAGACAGGGCGTGCCGAGCACGAGTTCCAGAAAGAGAACGATGCGCTCTATGAGTCGGCATGGAAGAGCCAGTTCCTCTCCGGCCTCATGCAGCCTCTCATGGGGCTTGTCGGCGACCTTGGCTATGTGGGCGTCGTCGTGGTCGGCGTGGGCCTTGCGGTTCAGGGCACGATCCAGCCAGGCGACATCCAGTCATTCATTCAGTACGTGAGGAACTTCACGCAGCCTCTGGCCCAGCTTGCTGCCGTGTCCAACACGCTGCAGCAGATGGCAGCCTGCGCAGAGCGCATCTTCGAGTTCCTCGATGCACCGGAGGAGACAGAGACGGCGAAGATCGATCCGGAAACGGGCAAGACAGAGCAGCTCGGGAAGGCGAAAGGCGAAGTCAGCTTCGACCACATCTCCTTCGGCTACCTGCCGGGCAAGACGATCATCCACGATTTCACGGCAGAGGTGCCAGAAGGCAGGACTGTCGCCATTGTCGGACCTACCGGTGCTGGCAAGACGACTCTCATGAAGCTGCTCCTGCGCTTCTACGACGTGGATAAAGGTGTCCTCAGGGTCGACGGGCATGATGTGCGCGACATCGAGCGGGAGGACCTGCGCCAGAACTTCGCTATGGTCCTCCAGGACTCCTGGCTCTTCCAGGGCACGATCCGCGAGAACATCCGCTTCGGCAGGCTCGATGCGACAGGCGAGGAGGTGGAGGCGGCAGCACGCTCTGCCCACTGCACCCACTTCATCGAAACGCTCCCCGGAGGTTTCGACTTCGAGCTCAATGAAGGGGCGACGAACATCTCCCAGGGACAGCGCCAGCTTCTGACGATTGCCCGTGCCGTGCTGGCAGACCGTTCCATCCTCATCCTCGACGAGGCAACCTCGAACGTGGATACGCGTACCGAGTGGCGCATACAGCGCGCCATGGACAAGCTCATGGCAGGCCGTACGTCCTTCGTTATTGCCCACAGGCTCTCGACCATCAAGGGTGCAGACCAGATCCTCGTGCTCCAGGATGGAGACGTCGTCGAGGCAGGCACCCACGAAGAGCTCCTGGCCAAGCAGGGCGTCTATGCGAAGCTCTACGAGTCGCAGTTCGACCAGGTGGCATAAGCAGCCATGGGATTCAGATAGAGGTCCGGCTGGCAGAGCGCATCTGCCAGCCGGGCTTCTTTCGCCAGCAGGATGGCGGTCTCTTGATCAGGCCTGATGCCTTCGCTGTACGAAAAAAAGAGGCGAGGCTCTTAGGTTCTGCGCGAATACTTCGTGCCTCTGCCCCGTCCGCTGCGCTCTACGAGGCCTTTCTGTTCGAGGGAGGCAAGCAGCCTGCCTGCCGTCGAAAGGCTCGTGCCGCACTTCTCCGAAATCTGCTTTCGAGTCATGAGCATTCCTTGAGGAAGGGCGTCCAGAACTGCTTTCTCTTCTACCGTTGTTGCTGGATGCGATTCCAAGACGGGGAGGGTCACGCGGATGCTTGCGTCCAGAACATCGAAGCTGGGCGGCAGCTCTCCTGCTGGATATGCTTCCCGAATGCGGGGGACGCCCGATCCAAAGAGCTCGATATAGCCTAGCCGGAACATGACTGTGGCAAGAATTGGATTTCTCGGCACAGATAGACCGCCTGCAAGGTAAGCCTCTCTCTCGATTCCGGGAGGAAGCGAGCCAGGAGATGTGACCACAGCGTGGTCAGGATGCATGGCAACAGTAATGGCGGATGGCACATCCCATGCACGATGGGCGATTGCGTTGGCAAGCGTCTCTCTGAAGGCATCCAGGGGCAGCTTCTCGACTCGTTCCCTGGTCGTCGAAGTTACTTTTTCGAATGCATAGGTCCTTTCAGCAACATCTGCCGTTCTGTCGAGCTGGTCGAGCACCGAACATCCGTCTATGTGCACTCTTTCGAGAATCTCAGACGTGCTTCTGCCAAACCTCATGATGTCGATTCCGGGGAACGGGTTCGAATCCGAAAGGAGGGCAGCTGCATTCACGAGCTGGCCATCTGCATTCGTGAGGCCGAGCGTTCGCAAGGTGTTCCTGTCGAATTGATCGACTCCGAGCCTCGTGTGCAGACGCTGCTTGAGGGATCCGAACTCCATATTTTGGCTGTCTGCAGGAAGCTGATCGAAAGACATGTGATTGCCGGCGAGTATGAGCCGTTTCAATTCCAGTGAATCCGCCTCTGTGGTCGAAGAGTCGTTTCTGATGTATGCCTTTCCCCTGCAGAGGTAGGGCTTGTCTGGTCCCTCGAACACAGTAAGGGTCACCGTCCCGGCCTCGCTGTCGACCTCTATCGAATACCGGGGCTGTGGGTGAATGCGGTCATGGATCATGTGCTCTATGCGTAGGCATTCTTTATCGATGTCGGGGAGACCTTGGACAGTGCCATCGTCAGCCATTCCGAAAATGATGCTGCCTGTTCCATAATTAGCGAATGCACTGACGGTCTTGAGGAAAGACTCGGATACCGAGGCCTTGAGTTCTCGATCATTGGACTCGAGCAGTGCCATAGCAGAACCTCCTATGTACCTGGAATTGACCAGAAAAATTATCTGTTCAATTATAAGTCATTACATGGCCATACTATTGGTCAGTAATTGACCAGATAAATTTATCTGGTCAATTAGAGTGAGCGGAAACATGAATCCATCCCGGTGGCAAGGCTCGAGCCTCTGCCTGGCTTCGTCCATTTGGATGCGTGCTAGGATGGTCTAGCGCCTGAATGAAAAGTGGTGGCCTGGCTCCGGAGAAGGAGCATAGCTCGCAGTCCCTGTGTGCTTGGTTCAAGGCCTGCCCGATCCTGCGTTCTTTCGTTCTCTTGGAGGGACCCTTGCCAGAAAATCCATCTGCGTCCCTTGAGCGGACCTGTGCCCGTCGTCTGGCGTTCACGACATTCTTCCGCGCTCTGGGCTTCCAGGCAACCTACTTTGTCGGCATCATCGGCTCGGCGACCTATCTTCTGGGCTCCGATGCAATGGATGTCTCCCTGCTTGTCGTCCTCTTGAACGTCACGCTCGTGGCAGCAGGCGCTGCAGCAGGTGTCGTCGTTGACCGCATCGGGCCAAGGAAGACGATGCTTGCCTTCCTTGGCCTCCTGGGTGTTACCGGCATCATCGGCGTCTCCTTTCCGATGAGCATGGCGCTCCTCATCGTCGTGAACGTGCTTGAAGGGATTGCAGGTGGCTTCTGCATGACGGCAAGCTCTGCCTATCCCCGCTATCTCGCAGAGGATGCAACGACCCTCCAGAAGGTCAACAGCTACAACAACACGGCCATGTGTGTGGCCGTTATCGTCGGTCCCCTGATTGGCGGCTGGCTCACAGCGCTCTTCACGAGCCAGATGGTGTTTGCGGTCCTTCCCATCTCATCGGCAATATCTGCGCTCTTCGTCTGGAACCTGCCGGAGCTCCTGCATCCTGAAGGCACCGGCAAGAAGGAAGGGGAGGGCTTCTGGAAGCAGCTTCTTGAGGGCATCCATATCGTGTTCTCCCATCCTGTGATTGCAGCGCTCTTCCTGATCTATTTCCTTGGCTACTTCTCCTATGGCGCATTCGACTCGCTCGAGTCGCTCTTCTACCGTGACGTGCTCAGGGTGGGATCCGAGTGGATGGGCTGGCTCTCGTCGGCAGCAGGCCTGGGATCTACGGTCGGTGCCTTGGCCGTGCTGCGCTTCTCGACGAAGCGGCTCTCGCTCGAGACGATTGCCCTGCTTCTTGTCGTGATCGGTGTCGGGTCCATGGTGTACGTCGGCACGACGTCGGTGCAGATTGCCCTCATAGGCCAGCTCATTGCCGGCTTCGGCTTTGGTGCCATGGGTCCTGTGAAGGATACGGTGCTGCAGAAGAGCTGCGATATCCGCTATATCGGGCGTGCCACCTCGGTCCTTTCTGTCGGCATGAACTCTGCCGGCACGCTGCCGCTTCTCGTTGCCCCATTCGTGGCAGGTATCTTCGGCGTGCAGGCAACGCTCTTTGGCGCCTCTGCCATCGCTGCCGCCATCGGCGCCGCCGCGCTGGCGTGGACACACGCCGGCAATCCGAAGGCGGCATAGCGAAAGCCTGCGGCACAGGGGCAGGCGCGCAGGTAGGCTGCAGGCGGACGGCATCCGGCAGGAGGTGCCGGGCAGCTGCAGCCAAAGCAGGCACAGGAGGCAGGAACAAGGAATCGGCCACGCAGCCAGCTGGGGATGCAGGCCTGCGGACAGGGATGCAGGCCTGGCAGAGCGGGAACAGGAGGGCCCCGAGCGGGAGCGGCAAAGAAGATGCGCCTGCCAGGCCATGCTGGCAGGCGCATCCATGTGTGGTCAGCGGTGTCTCTTTGCTGCCGCTGTCCTTTGCCAAGACTCTAGGCGGCTTCGATGAGGGCCTTTCCCGGATGGGCTGCAATCAGCTCGTCTGCCGAGACGGAGCGGATGGCAGGGTCGTCGTAGGTGTTCCAGTAATACGTATGGGTCCTCTGGGAATATCCGCCGGTATAGACGGTCTTCTCGAACTCCCCGTTCGTCATCCTTGCGGCGCCGTCGATCATAGCAACGCCCGCAAGCTCATGGAACATGCGGGAGACATTGGCCTCCTCCGTCGTCTGCTCAGGGTAGTTTGCATTGAGGTAGGCGATGCGCACGAAGCGGGAAGGCGAGTAGTAGTCGCCCGGGATGCCGCGCATGCCGGCACCCGATCCATACGGTGTGAGCGCAGCTGCCCTCCAGGTCTGGGTTGCTGGCACGTCGCTTGTGACGTTGAGGTAGTTCCTGAGGTTCTCGCGGTGCCATCCGAATCCCGGCTGGTTTGCAAGGACGTCGACGTCGTCTGTGAAGATCTGCATGCCATCTTGCGTGTATTCGACCGCGATGCTGCGCTTGCCGTCGCCGACAATCCAGTGGAGAAGCGAGGTCGGATATTTGTCGACGATGGGGGAGTCGACGACAGCGACATCCTTGAGCGCTGCCTCGGCTTCATCGACGGTCGTGAAGTTCGCGACGATCCAGAGCGGAAGCTCCCAGGAGGCGACATTCGTCTTGCCGGGGACAGCTTCCTTCTCATACTGCGCATAGCCCGGGAAGTTGAGACCGGCGCAGGCAAGGCCTTCTGTATTTGCGCAGTCGAAGTAGAGCGGCGTATCCTTCTCGACGATGCCCATGCCGATGACGGGATGGGGAAGGGCGGGCGTAGCCTTGAAGGGCGAGAAGGGCGCATAGCCTTCGGGCGCCACGACGACACGCTCCCCATAGCCCTGGCTCCAGTCGAGGTTGCGGGCGAAGTAGAGATTGCCTTTGTCGTCCGAGAAACGGATTGCAGTGCACATGGAACCCTCCGATGCTTGATGGAAGCGCACCCTGCGCTTCGGCTACAGAGGGATATACCCATGCCGGGAAAATCAGTCATACAGAGTAGACTAATTTTGGAAATCGGCACAGAAAACGGCATTTGCCTCAATCATGAAACTCTTATTATAGCGCGGTCTCTTGCAGATTTGTCATCATCTCTTCTGTACGGCCAATTTGCGTCGGTTTGCGGCAATTCGCTGACCTGCAGTTTTGAAAGTATGTCGAGATGAACTCGACATCAGAGATTTCTGAACTCGACGCAGCTCGATGCCTGTCGAGTTGAACTCGACAAGGAGCAAAAAAATTTCGGAAATGTCGAGTTTCTCGGAAACGCTTCCAGCAGAGTGGTGTATTGTGTAGCTATGCAAGAGCTGGAAGCGTTTCCAGCGTGACACCCACCAATCACGCCTGAAGCGCTTCCGGGCTTGCTGCAGGACAGATGCCTAGTTTAGATGCGAGCATCCATCCGCATGGCAGTCTCTCTTTTTCTTGTATGCAATAAGGAGTGCATCCCATGATCGATCTCGAACAGCGTGCCCACGAGAAGTTCGGACTTCCCCTTGCCGCACTGGACGATTCCGACGTCTGCACGATGCTTATGGATATGGTCCGCGAGAAGGCAGCCGAGCTTCCGGTGACGGAAGGCAAGCGCCGTCTCTATTACATCTCCGCCGAGTTCCTGATTGGCCGTCTTCTGACGAACAACCTCATCAATCTTGGCATCTACAACGAAGTGAAGGACCAGCTCTTCCGTGCAGGCCATGACCTGAACAAGATCGAGGAAGCAGAGGCAGAGCCGTCGCTGGGCAATGGCGGACTTGGCCGTCTTGCTGCGTGCTTCCTCGACTCCATCGCAACGCTTGGCCTTCCGGGTGACGGCGTGGGCCTCAACTACCACTACGGCCTCTTCCATCAGAAGTTCGTCGCGAACCAGCAGACCGAGCTTCCGGATGAGTGGCTCAAGGAGCAGGACTGGCTCGTCGATACCGGCACGTCCTACACCGTGCATTTCGGCGGCTTCGATGTGAAGTCGAAGCTCTATGATATCGATGTCCTGGGATACGGCAGGAACACGAAGAACAGGCTCCACCTGTTCGATCTCGTCGGTGTCGATGATGGCCTCGTGCCTTCTGATTCCATCGACTTCGACAAGGAAGCCGTGAAGAAGAACCTCACGCTCTTCCTCTATCCGGACGACTCGGATGAGGCAGGCAGGCTCCTTCGTGTCTATCAGGAGTACTTCATGGTGTCGAACGCGGCACAGCTCCTCGTCGACGATGCCATTGCACGTGGATCCAACCTGCACGACCTCGACGAGTATGCCGTCGTCCAGATCAACGATACGCACCCGACCATGGTTATCCCTGAGCTCATCAGGATCCTCGTCGACGAGCACAGCTTCAAGTTCGACGAGGCCGTCTCGATTGTGAGCCGCATGGTCGCCTACACGAACCATACGATCCTCGCCGAGGCGCTCGAGAAGTGGCCGCTCTCGTTCCTCAGAACAGTCTCTCCTCGCATTGCTGACATCATCGAGAAGCTCGACTACAAGCAGAAGCAGGAGCACGACGACCCTGCTGTCGCTATCATCAAGGACGATATCGTGCACATGGCACATATCGATATCCACTATGGCTTCTCTATCAACGGCGTGGCGGCGCTCCACACGAAGATCCTCGAGGAGTCCGAGCTCAAGCCGTTCTACGATCTGTACCCGGAGAAGTTCTCGAACAAGACGAACGGCATCACGTTCCGCCGCTGGATCATGGGCTGCAACCCGGCGCTGACCCAGATTCTGGATGATACGCTCGGCACCGACTGGCATACGACGGGCGACCTCTCTGGCCTCCTCAAATACAAGGACAATCCGGAGATGCTCGGCAAGCTCTCTGATGCCAAGGAAATCGCGAAGCGCAGCATGCGTGAGTTCATCCACGAGAACCGCGGCGTCGAGATTCCGCGCAACGCAATCATCGATGTACAGATCAAGCGCATCCACGAGTACAAGCGCCAGCAGATGCTTGCCCTCTACCTCATCTGGAAGTACCTCGATATCAAGAATGGCAACATCCCGGCACGCCCGATCACCGTCATCTTCGGCGGCAAGGCTGCTCCTGCCTACACGATTGCCCAGGACATCATCCATCTGATCCTCACGCTCTCGCAGTGGATTGCCAATGACCCGGATGTCTCCCCGTATCTCCAGGTCATCATGGTCGAGAACTACAATGTGAGCGCAGCAGAGAAGCTCATCCCGGCAGCAGACATCTCCGAGCAGATCTCGCTTGCCTCGAAGGAGGCTTCGGGCACGTCGAACATGAAGTTCATGCTCAACGGTGCCGTGACGCTCTGCACGATGGATGGTGCAAACGTCGAGATTGCCGACCTCGTCGGCCCGGACAACATCTATACGTTCGGCGCCTCCTCGGAGGAGGTCGTGCGCCTCTACGCAGAGAATGCCTACCGTCCGCACGATCTCTACCTGCGGCCGGGCACGAAGCTCTTGGTCGACTTCATCACGAATCCGAAGTTCATGGCTACCGGCAACCCTGAGCGCCTGAAGCGTCTCCACGACGATATGGCCAACAAGGACTGGTTCATGGCGCTTCTGGACCTCGAGGATTACATCCAGGTCAAGGAGCGTGTCTACGCCGACTACGAGGACCGCACTGCCTGGATGAAGAAGTCCCTTGTCAACACCGCTATGGCCGGCAAGTTCTCATCCGACCGCACGATCTCCCAGTATAACGACGAGATCTGGCATCTTTCCTAAGCCCCCCAATCCCCTGCTCCACGCAGCTTCCTCCCTTGTGCTGCGTGGAGCACCTCCTTCGTTTCTCCCCCGAAAGCCTCCTTCTGCGCAAGCAGGAGGAGGCTTTCTGCTAGGGAAGGGGAGAGAGGGATTCGGGAAAGGAGTCTTGGCATAAAGAAAGGGCCGCCTTGCGGCGGCCCTGAAACGCTTTGCTCTGAGCGGATGTCCTACATCTCGGAGTTGCCGCCGGCGATGCCGGAGACGGAGGAGTTGACGTAGACGGCGTAGATTGCGTCTGCAAGCTCCTTGGCAACAGAGATGGACTTGATCTTCGAGCCCGGCTGGTTTGCAACAGCGCAGGGGATAGCGTCAGTGACGACGCACTCGACGATCGGTGCATTCTGGAGACGCTCGACAGCGGAGCCGGAGAAGATGCCGTGGGTGGCGGAGATGTAGATGTCGCCTGCACCCATCTCCTTGAGCTTGTTGATGGAGCCGACAAGCGTGCCGCCAGTGTCGATCATATCGTCGTTGATGATGCAGGTCTTGCCGACGATGTTGCCGATGACGCCCATGACCTCAGCAGCGTTGTGCTTCGGGCGGCTCTTGTGGGCAATGGCAACCTCGCAGCCGAGGTAGTCAGCGAGCTTCTTGGCGACCTTGGCGCGGCCCATGTCCGGGGAGACGACGACGGTGTTGTCCCAGTCGAAGTCCTTCGTCTTGAAATAGTCGCCGAACTGGTAGAGTGCCGTCAGATGCGTGACGGGGATGTCGAAGAAGCCCTGAATCTGGTTGGAGTGCAGGTCGAGCGTGATGACGCGGTCGACGCCTGCAGCCTCGAGCAGATTGGCGACAAGGCGTGCCGTGATCGGCTCGCGGGATGCGGCCTTGCGGTCCTGGCGGGCATAGCCGTAGTGGGGGATGACAGCCGTGAAGGAGGCAGCAGATGCACGCGTTGCGGCATCGGCGACGATCAGGGTCTCCATCATGAGGTCATTCACGTTCTTGCCGGCAAGGGACTGGACGAAGAAGACTTCGCAGCCGCGCACGGTCTCCTCGAAGCGGGCGTAGATCTCGCCGTTCGCGAACTTCTCGATCTTGAGGCCGGATAGCGGCAGGTGCAGGATATCGCCGATCTTCTCGGCCAGCTGCGGGTTGCTCGTGCCCGAGTAGAGACGGATGTTCTTCTCCACCTGGATGGGTTCGCACAGATTCTCGTACATTAGTCCTCTTCCTTCAGACGCTCCCAGTAGTGGTTTGCCCAGTCTTCCTTGATTATCTGCTGGCTGCGCTCGAGGGAGAGCGCGCCTGCCGGCACATCGTGCGTGATGCAGGAGCTTGCACCGACGAGGGCGTTCTCGCCGATCGTCACCGGCGCGACCATCATCGTGTCGGAGCCCACGAAGACGTGGTCGCCGATGGTGGTATGGCTCTTGTGCTTTCCGTCATAGTTGCAGGTGATGGAGCCGCCGCCGATGTTCACGTTGGCGCCCATCGTGCAGTCGCCGATGTAGGAGAGGTGCGGGACCTTCGAGCCCTCGCCGACGACAGAGTTCTTGAGCTCGACATGGGTGCCAGCCTTGGCGCCCTTGAGGAGATGCGTATGGCCCCTGAGGTAGGCACGCGGGCCGCAGTTCACGTCGTCGTCGATTGCAGAGTCTACGAGAATGGACTCGTCGACCGTACAGCCATTGCCGACGGTTGCGTTCGTGAGGCGGCTGTTCGGGCCGATTGTGCAGTCTGTGCCTACGGTCGTGTGGCCGAAGAGGATGGTCTGGGGCATGAGGACGGTGTCCTGGCCCACGGTCACATCGGCGCCGACCCAGACCTGGTCGGGGTCGAGCATGGAGACACCGGAGAGCATCAGCTCATGGTTGATGCGGCGCTGCATGACCTTCGTGACCTCAGCAAGCTGGGCACGGTTGTTGACGCCGAGGACCTCGGAAGCCTCAGGTGCGTGGTGCATGCCGACAGGCTCGCCCTCGGATACGAAGATCTTGATCAGGTCAGGGAGGTAGTACTCGCCCTGGGCGTTGTCGTTGCCGATCTTGTCGAGGTTGTCGGCAAGACGGTGGCCGCAGAAGCAGTACGTCGCGGAGTTGCACTCTTTGAGCGTCTGGCGCTGCTCCTCGGTGCAGTCCTTGTGCTCGATGATGGCCGTGACCTGGCCCTGCTCGTCCAGGACGACGCGGCCATAGCCCGTGCAGTCGTCTGGTGTCATGGTCAGCACCGTGCAGGCGGCATGCTGCGCCTTGCGCTCCTCCACGAGGGCGGCAAGCGTCTCAGGCTTTATGAGCGGAGTGTCTCCTGCCATCACAAGGACAGGACCGGAGAAGCCGCCGATTGCGTCGCGCACGACGCGGACGGCATGGCCGGTGCCGAGACGCTCTGCCTGCTCGACGAACTCGACAGGTGCCTCTCCCTCCGGGACAGGTTCATGGGCGAAGAAGTCGCGTACCTCATCGGCGCCATTGCCGACAACGACAATGACACGCGTAGCGCCAGCCTTGCGGGCTGCGCGGACACACCACCACACGAGCGGCTTGTCCAATACCTTGTGCATGACCTTGGGGTGACGAGACTTCATGCGCGTACCCTCGCCTGCAGCGAGGACAATCGCGGTAAATGGCATAGAACGGCCTCCAACGAAGTTGCTATGCGTGAATCGTCAAAGCTGTGGCTGCTGGAAGATGCTTGCTGTTCCTTGACAGAACCCGAACAATCCGCAGCTAGGCTTATGATAGCGCAGCTATTGTGCCTGCAGCAGCACGAATGACGTGCTCATTCACACGACACAACCTTTTCAGCCATTTTGGATGCCTTTGTCGGGGAAGTTCTGTCGAGCTCAGCTCGACAGAAAGATGCCGGTGTCGAGTTCACAGGACAGGATGCATTCTGCCCATGCAGGGCAGGTGTCTGTGCGCTTTCTCTTGTTGCCAGGTTGTGAACCTGCCGCACTGAGGGGATGGGCCACGATACCCTTTATCCGAAACATTCTCTGGAGGAAGGACTTTGGATGAGAAAGCCGCGCATCGCAATCATCGGCAAGGGTGCTTTGGGCATGCTCTACGGGAGCATGGTGCAGGATGCGCTGGGTGCCGACGCCGTCACCTTCGTGATGGATCCAGCACGTCTTGCGAAGCATGCAGGCGATGTCTCAACCGTGAACGGGTGCGAATACCCGTTCCGTGATGCCGCGCCCGAAGAGGCGGGCGTACAGGACCTCGTGATTCTGGCCGTGAAGAGCTATGGGCTTGAAGAGGCCCTCGGCCTCGTGCCGCCCCTGCTTGGAGAGAAGACCAAGATCGTGAGCGTGCTCAATGGCATCAGGAGCGAGGAGCAGGTGGCGGCACGCTTCGGCTGGGAGCGTATCGTCCCCTGCGTCGCCCAGGGCATGGATGCAGCGCATTTCGGGAGTGCGCTCACCTACTCGAAGGCAGGCGCGCTGCATATCGGTCGCTTCGAGAATACGCCAGAGGAAGTGCTTGCCGAGGTGGAAGACATCCTCGCGCGTGCCGGCATCGCGCATGTCGTGGAGCCAGATATCAGGTACCGCATGTGGGCCAAGTTCATGCTCAATGTCGGTATCAACCAGACCTGCTGCGCCTTCGGTGCCACCTATGGAGAGGTCTACGCCGACAAAACCTCCGAGCTCTGGCGGACCTTCATCTCGGCGATGCGCGAGGTCGTGGCTGTGGCGCAGGCAGAAGGGGTGGCGCTCACCGAACAGGAGCTTTCGTCCTATGCTGCCCTCGAAGAGACGCTCGATCCTTCCTCGACGCCCTCGATGGGGCAGGACCGCATCAACCATCACAGGACCGAAGTGGACGAGTTTTCGGGAGAGGTCATGAGGAGAGCCCAGAAGCATGGCATACTCGTGCCGGTGAATGCCTTCCTCAACAAGCGCATACGTGAAATAGAGGCGGCGTACTAGATGGATGTCGAGAAGTGCAAGGAGTTCGTGGTTCTTGCCCGCACCAGGAACTATCTCAAGGCAAGCGAGCAGCTCTTCATCTCCCAGTCCTCGCTCTCCAAGCATATCAAGTCGCTCGAGCACGAGCTCGGGGTCACGCTCTTCGTGCGCTCGACCCGCTCGGTGGATCTGAGCCCGGCGGGGCGAGTGTTTCTGCCCTATGCACAGAAGATCACGCGGGTGGACAACGAGATGCTGGCAGCGCTGTCCGATGTCCAGGAAAACGAGCTCCATGTCCTCGATATCGGCTCGATTCCGATCATGGTGCCCTATGGAATCACGGGCATCATGGCGCGCTACGAGCACGACAATCCGACCGAGCGGATCCGGCTCTTCGAGGGAGATGCCGACGAGCTCAGGGAGGCGCTCAGGCAGGACAGGCTCGAGCTTGCCTTCATCCGCGAATGGGATGGGGATGCCTCGAAGGACTCGGGCGACGAGGAATTCGGCACCGTGCCGTATGACGAAGACCGGCTTGTCGCCGTGCTTCCGGTCGACCATCCTCTGGCAGGGCGCCAGAAGGTCATGCTCGGCGAGCTTGCAGACGAGGACTTCCTGCTTCTTCCCAAGGGTTCTGTCATGCATGCCCTGATCCTCGATGCCTGCGCGATCGAGGGCTTCGTGCCGCGTGTGCGCTACCAGGGACGGCGCGGCGAGAACATCATCGACCTCGTGGGGCGCGGCATGGGGGTGTCGCTTCTGATGAGAAAGCCCGCCGCCTATCTGGCGACTCCGGATGTCGTGCTGGTCGACGTGGAGCCGACGGTCACGACCGAGATCAAGGTCTACTATCTCAGGGGCAGGGAGCCTTCTCCTGCTGCCCAGCGCTTCCTCGATGCGGTCTCCCGCTCCGGGGCAGCTGGTGCCTGATCCATCCCATCGGGACCTCTATATATCCAATATGGAATAAGACAGCAGACAAACAGAATTGTTGTGGAATATAAATCTCCCGTACACTGGAGCCAACCTGCGATACGGGAGGCAACAATGGTAATCGATGCAAACATGTACTGGTTTCCCGAGGAGCTCTTCGGGGACCGCGAAGCGCTGGATCGCTTCATCGCGGAGGCGCCCCGCGTCTATGGGACCAATGTCTATCTGAAGAAGGGCGAAGGGCCGACGCAGATCGTGGTCGAGAAGCCTGAGGGCTTCCCGAGCCTCAACTATGCAGAGGGAGACTACCGCCTCGAGACGATGCTTGCCGATATGGACGAGGCGGGGGTCGACAGGGCCATCCTCAAGGTGCCGGGATGCAACGAGTGGATGTCGCTCGAGATGTGCCGCCGCTTCAATGACGGGATGGCAGCGTATGCCGAGGCGTCGGGCGGGCGGATGGTGCCGCTTGCGGTCGTGCCTGCGACTGGCGGCCCCCGCGTGGACGCTGAGATCGACCGCTGCCTCGACGAGCTCGGCTTTGCCGGCGTGCAGCTCTGCGCCCATTACGGCACGCGCTATCTCGATGACGGACTCTTTGCCCCGCTCTTCGAGAAGCTCGACGAGAAGGGCGCCACGGTCTATGTGCACCATGTGCCCATTCCGGTAGACGCTTCGTCGCTTCTCGACTACAACAACCTGCGGCGCTCCTATGGCCGCTGCGTCGACCAGACGACCGCCGTGGGGCGCGAGCTCTTCAGCGATTTCTTCGCCCGCTATCCCCATCTCAGGCTTGTGCACTCGATGCTGGGCGGCGGCATATTCGCGATCGCCGAGATGCTCCTGCCGAAGCCGAGCAGAAGAAAGGATGCGGTCCAGCGCTTCGAGACGGATGGCGGAGAGCTTGCCAAGCGCCTGCGCGAGCATCTGTTCTTCGAGATGTCCCATGCCCAGCCCTGGGGAAAGGATGCGCTCGAATGCGCCGTCAAGGTGCTCGGGGCAGACCATATCATCTGGGGCACGTCCTATCCGGTCAGGAAGGAATGGCTGCTTGACGGACCTGCCTTCGTGCGGAGCCTTGCTCTTTCGGATGAAGACAAGGAGCTCATGCTGGCCGGAAACGCGAAGCGCCTCTATCGTCTTGACTAGAAGGGATAGGCGCCATGGAGCATATAGCGGAAGCGCCCTGCTGGGCAGGAGCTGGCAAGGCAGACGTGGAGCTCGCAGGCATCCTGCCCTTCGACGGGTTCGATGCTGTCCGCCATCCTCTTGCGGTCCGTGCCTTGGTGCTCGAGGACAAAGAGCGGATCTGCGTGGTCGCGCTCGAGCTCACCTCGATCAGGCCCGATCTGCTTGCGGAGCTGCGTGCCCAGGCCGAGAAGGCTTCGGGCGTCTCGGGGGCGGCGCTCTGGGTTGTGGCGACCCATACCTTCTCCGCTCCCCATGCAAGGACTCCCCAGCATCTGGCGTCGGATGCGCTCAGGCAGAAAAACGATGCGCTGCGTGCGGCCCTGGGAAAGGCGGTCTTTTCGGCGGTCTCCAAAGCGATGGATGAGCGCCAGCCTGCCTGCGTGCTTCGGGACTCGGGCACGACCTCGGTGATGGTGAACTGCGATGTCGAGACCGAGCGTGGCTGGTGGCTGGGGAAGAACCCTGCAGGCCCGAGCGACCATCGCCTCTTCGTGCTCAGCGTGCAGACGCCCGAAGGCGGGCCTATCGCGACCGTCTTCTCTGCAGATGTCCAGTCCTCGGTCCTGAAGGATGCAAGGGACGCCGAGGGGCAGACCATGGTGTCGGGAGATCTGGCAGGTGCCGCTGCCGCGAAGCTCGAGCAGGCAGGGGCCGGCATCGCGCTCTTCATCGAAGGGTGCGCAGCCGATCAGGCACCACGCGAGAGCGTGGCGGCAGCCGAGGGACCTTCCTATACCGGTGAGGCAGATGCAGTGCTTGGCCGGCTGGGAAGTGAGCTTGCCCGGGACGTGCAGGATGCTCTGGCCAGCCTCTCTCCCGTGCCGGGACGCGGCCTTGCTGCCTGTGCTGCCAAGGTGCTTCTGCCGGGAAAGGTGCGGGAAGACTTCGCGACGCTTGCGCCCCGCAGAAGCATCGTCTGGCGCCAGGACGCCCCGGTGGCCACGACCGTGAGCTTCCTGAGGATCGGCTCCTGCGTGCTTGCTGGCCTCGAGCCCGAGGTATCGAGCAGCTTCGGAGCATATCTCAGGGATGCTGAGGCGGGGCCGGAGGCGGTCTTCACGATGGTGAACGGAGCCCAGAAGTATCTGGCCGATGAGGAGGACTTCGACCTCATCACCTACGAAGCGATGAATTCAGGCTTCGCCCGCGAGGCGGCCTCTCAGCTCAGGCAGGCCGTGCTTCGGGGTACGGAGCGCATGAGAGAAGGAGGATGCGCATGAAGGTAGGATGCGCCCGGCGCGACATCACGCCCCAAGGAGATATCTATCTGATCGGCTACCGGGACCTGCCCAACCGTCTCGAGCCGGCAACAGCGGTCCACGACGACGTCTTCGCCAATGCCCTCTACTTCCAGGACGGGACGCGCGAGCTCTTCGTGCTGAGCGCCGATGTCCTCGAATTCGAGGAGAGCATGGCAGAGGAGGTGAAGACGCTTCTGTCCTCCCGCTATGGGATCGACCGCGATCTGGTGCTGCTCTGTGCCACGCATGACCATACCTCGATCGCTGCCTACCACAAGAGCTGGTGGACCCACAAGTTCGACCAGCACTACTACGACTGGCTCCTCGAGACGATCTGCTCCTGCTTCGAGGAATGCCGCAGCAACGCGCGCCAGGCCACAGCCAAGGTCGGAAGCCAGATAGTCACCGGCTTCTACGGGAACAGGAATGTCCCGGGAAAGCTGGCGGACAACGAAGTCATCGTCCTCGAGTTTTCTGATGAAGAGGGCGTGCCGTTTGCCGGGCTCGTGAACTGGGCGGTGCATTCTGCGGTCGTCGGCCCTGACACGACGGAGCTCACAAGCGAGCTTGCAGGGCTCGTGAGCAAGAAGCTCGAGCCTTCTCTCGGCTATTTCCCTGCCATGATCGTCGGTGCTGCCGGCGACTGCTCCGACCGCAATTTCCGCCAGGGGAGAGGCATCGCGGAGGTCGAGCGGGTATCCGACGGGCTTGCACGCGCAATCTCCAAGATACGACCAGAGCGCGCGGTGGCGCTGGACCGGATCGAGGTGCAGACAGCCTACCACACGGTCGCGCACGACAGCTTCCACCTCGACCTGAAGCTCGAGGTCATAAGCCTCGGAGGGCTTCATCTCTTCGTCTTCCCGAGCGAGCTTGGCTGCGACTTCGGCATCCGCATGCGCAAGGAATGCCCTGTCCAGGGTCTTGTCTTTGGCTACACCAATGGCTATTTCGAATACTTCTTCCCGGCATGGGAGTATGGCCTGTCCTTCGAGACCGAGCATACCCAGATACCCAAGGGAGAGCCCGAGAAGATCGTGGACAAGTTCTGCCAGGCTTCGAAGCTGCTCGGAGCCTATGACGGGACCCTGCGCCGCTGAGCGGTACCGCAATCCTGCGAGCGGCAGGTGTGCCTTAGGGCCTGCCGCCAAAAAGGCAGCTCATGGCCTTTGTATATCTCAAATGGAATAAGTATTCATCCAACAAGAATTGATACGGAATAATTCGCACCCTACACTGGGCTTGCCCAGCAGGCAGAAGGCTTGCTCAGGCAAGCGGCTATCAACAGGGCTCGTCCGGACTTCCTGACTGTCGACTAGGGAAGTGCACCGTCGAAGTCACCGATGGGGAGATTCCTCAGGGAGGATATCGCGATGAAATACCAAGAACTCTGCGAAACAATCATCGACAAGGTGGGAGGCAGGGAGAATGTCCAGGACGTCAGCCACTGCATCACGCGCCTGCGCCTCCATCTGAAGGACGAGGCCAAGGCCGATACGGCGGGCCTCAAGGCAACGAAGGGCGTCATCGACGTTATCCAGGCAGGAGGCCAGTACCAGGTCGTCGTCGGCTCTGCAGTCGAGGCCATCTATTCGGACCTCATCAAGATCGGCGGCTTTTCTGCCGAGCCTGCAGTCGATATGAACCCTGATGCCGCAAAGGACCTTGCACGCGAGCAGGACAAGAAGCAGGACCCCTTCACGCGCCTGCTCGGCGTCGTCTCCGAGATCCTGCAGCCGGTTCTCGGCGTCCTGATGGCCGGCGGCTTCCTGAAGTCGCTCCTTGCCCTATGCTCGGCTGCGGGCTGGCTTGCATCCACGAGCTCCACCTATGTGGCGCTTTCCGCTATCGGTGACTCCGTCTTCTACTTCTTCCCGCTGATCATCGGCTTCACCTCGGCCAAGCGCTTCGGCCTCAAGCCGGTCATGGGCATGGCGCTCGGCGGCATCCTTGTCTATCCGACGCTCGTCGCCCTGATGTCGGGCGATCCTCTCTACACGATCGGTGCCGGCACCATCTTCGAGGCCAATGTCTACGGCGACATCTTCGGCATCCCGCTGGTCATGCAGGCCTACTCCTCGACGATCATCCCGGCCATCTTCGTGGTCTGGTTTGCCTCCAAGGTCCATGCCTGGCTCATGGACAAGCTCCCGTCGCTTGTTGCCACCTTCCTTGCCAACATCATCACCCTGTTCTTCTGCGGCATCGTCGGCCTCGTCGTGATCGGCCCGGTCACCACGGTCCTCTCCAACATCGTCGCTGCCATCATCCTCGCGCTCATCAACTTCCAGCCTGCCATCGCCGGTTTCGTTATCGGCACCTTCTGGTCCCTTCTTGTCATGTTCGGCCTGCATTGGGGCATCATCCCGCTGTGGTTCATCGACGTTGCCACCTATGGGTATGACCCGATCAACCCGCTCGTCTATGCCGGCGGCTGCGCTATCATCGGCGCCGTGATCGGCGTGATCGTCCGCTCGAAGGATGCCCAGGAGAACGCTGATGTCAACGTTCCGGCCCTGATCTCCTCGATCTTCGGCGTGAACGAGCCTGCCCTCTACGCAATCCTGATTCCGCGCAAGAAGCTCATGTGGGCAACCTTCATCTCCGCTGGCATCGGCGGCGCTATTGCTGGCCTTGCAGGCGCAAAGCTCTACTCCTTCGGCGCTTCCGGCCCGCTCGGCTTCCCCTCCTTCATCAACCCTGCTGGCATCGACGCCGGCTTCGTCGGCCTCATCATCTCCGGTGTCGTGGCGCTTGTCTGCGCCTTCGCAGCGGCGCTTGTCATCGGCTCCGCAAAGGATGCGGGCAACAAGGGCTTCACCCTCAAGGTCGAATAGCTTCCGGAGCTCCAACAGAAAGACCCTGCGCAGAGCAGGTGCACGGGCGTGGCTGGGCATCCGGCCGCGCCCGTTTCGTGTCTGAAGGCGATGCAGAAAGAGAAAGGAACAGGACATGGCAATGCAGTTTGGGGATGCAGGAATCAGCAGGAGATCGTTTCTGGGCACGGCAGGCCTTGCAGCAGGAGCGCTCTTCCTGGCGGGATGTGGGACCCAGCCGGCAGCTTCCCAGGAGGCCGCATCTGCGGCAAGCTCTGGCAGCACAGAAGATGCGCAGACCGCATCCGGGCTTGCCCTCTCCCGGGACAGGTCGAGCGCAGGCACCACAGACGATGTCGCTTCCTTCTATGGGCACGTCAGGTCAGTCACTGCCCTGGCAAGGACCTATCCGGCAGGAGAGAAGGTCATAGGCGCTGCCATCGAATACGATGCTCCGCTCGATGCCGCATCTCTCGATGCCGGAGGCGGCGGCATCCAGCAGCAGGCTATCCAGCAGGGGCTGGGCACCTACTATGTGCTCGGCAGGACGATCTCTGCGCTCTATGTGAACGATGCCCCGGAGCTCTCCGAGGAGGGCGGCAGCTCTTCCGGCGCCTATGCGATCATCGAGCTCGACCCTCGGGATGCAGGCGCCCAGACCCTGCTCTTCCAGATGAGCAGGGGGCAGGTCGGCTCGAACGGACCGGTCGAGCTGGGGACAGACACGCTCAGAATCTGCCAGGTCAAGGACATCTCCTCCTCGTCGGGGGCTGTCTTTGCCGGAGATGCGACGATGACAAGATACATGGTCTCGTCCTCCACCTCGAATGCCCAGACGGCAGGATATGTGGCAGGGACCTTCGACGACGAGGCGACCGGCTGCCATGCCGCCTTCGAGCTGCTGCAGCCTGCAGGCTATGACAGCTCGAAGAGCTACCCTCTGGTCCTCTTCCTGCCGGATGCCGGCGTCACGACGAGCGACCCTGAGGTCAACCTGCGCCAGGGTCCGGGCGCTGTGGCCTGGAACGACGAGGAGGCCTACGTGCTCACGGTGGCGGGCACCACTGTCGATGTCGAGACCTGCCTCGATCTTGTCGACAGTCTTGCCGACGAGGGCTGCACCATCGATAGGGACCGCATATACGGCACGGGCGAGTCGGCAGGATGCATGGCGCTGATCTCCTATGCTGCAGAGCATGCAGACGATGACCGCTTCGCCGCCTATCTTTTCGTGGCAGGGCAGGGCGATATGGCACAGATCAAGCAGACGCCCTTCATTGCCTTTGCATCCGAAGACGACGAGAGCTCGTATGGCGGGCTGAGCGATCCGGAGAAGGGCATCCCTGCCATCGGCGTTCCCTATGTGGAGGCACAGCTCGACTGCACCTACGACTTCGACGGGGAAGGGCATACCTCCGGCCGGTGGGTCGACTATGCGGCAACCGGCGAGAGCAATCCCTCGGGCAACCAGGAGGGTGCCCGCGCGGCTGACTCTGACAGGACGCTCGATGAGCTCATGGCAGATCTTTCTGCCGAAGCTGCATCCACGCTCGGCAAGGCCGATGCCGAGGGTGCGCATATCGTCTTCTTCCATATTGCCGAGGGCACGCTTGATGGGACAGACAGTTCGATCCAGGGCGGCAATACCCATAACTTCACCTGGCAGTATGCCTATAGCATCCCCGAGATCAGAAGCTGGATCCTTTCGCAGCAGCGCTGAGGGAAAGGCCTGGCGCAGTGCCTGGATGCGCAAGTCCAGGCACTGCTGGGCCATCGGGGCAGAGGGGCATGGAGCAGGAGCGCCGCAATACGAAAAAAGCCCTCTTCGTCGGAAACGGAAGATTGCCCAGGCAGAAGGGGTGGCGCTCACGGAAGAGGATCTCTCTGCCTCGACACCTTCGATGGGACAGGACCGCATCAACCATCACCGGACCGAAGTGGACGAGTTCTCGGGCGAGGTTCTGAGAAGGGCGGGGAAGCATGGCATACTCGTGCCGGTGAATGCCTTCCTGAACAAGCGCATATGTGAAATAGAGGCGTCCTATCTCTGATAGCATGAAGCGGCTCTGCTCCCAAGAGCTCTCTGTGTTCTACTCGAAAAGTTCCGGCAGATCGACCAGGATGAGGGCTGGATCGGGCGCGACCTCGAAGCCTGAGCGGGAGAAGAAGCCGAAGCGGTAGCAGGGAAGCCCCGCGGCTCTGACCTGTGCCACTTCCTCATCGACCATGCCTTGCGTGATGGGCGTCTTCCTGAATTTTGCTTCGTAGAAGATATAGCCTGTCGGATCTCTCGTCACGACATCGAACTCTCCGTTGGCATGGTGTGCCGGATCGTCGTACCAATACCTGCCGATAGCATCGAAGGGGACTTCCATCCTGCCCGTGCGGTTCTGACGGATGAGGTATTGCCGGCATACCTCTTCGAACAGATGCGGAACATGGTTCTCTTCGAAATCCCGGTCGATATGGTGGCTATAGAAATAGTCCGGATCCTGGATCTGGCGAGCGGAAGCATTGCGGAAGATATAGCGGTAATAGAACAGGACAAGCGGGTCGATGATGCGATAGGCGGTCTTGCGTCTGCTTTCGGGATCGTTGATGGGCGTCTGCTTCTGGACGAGCTCCATGGAGATGAGCTTGTCGAGCACGGCGCTCATTGCCTGGCCGCTCGAGACATGCGATTGGGCCAGTATGTCTTTCCAGCGGGAGTATCCCTGGACAAGGGCCAGGAACACCTCATTGGCATTTGCCATCTTCGAGATTTCCTGGGAGAGACAGATCTCGACCTCCGATTCGAGGCGTGCGCCTGGTGCTGTAACAAGATCGATGATGTTGTCACGGACACTCTTCGAGCTGTCGACTAGACGGTCGTAATAGGGAATGCCGCCGAACACGCTGAAGAGGCGGACCCTGTCTTCCGGCGAGAAGCTGGGAAAGAACCTGCCTGCATCATAGTAGTCCATAGGATCGAGCTTCATGGCAAGATCGATTCTGCCGTAAAGAGGGTTCTCCCGTTCGAGCAGGGATTTCATGACATCGACGAAGGAGCCGCAGAGTATGAGCTTCAGGTGCGAAGTCTCACGGTAGGTATCGATGAGGACCTGCAGGATGCTGTCGAGCCCGCTCACGACATCGCGCAGATAAGGATATTCATCGAGAACCAGCACCATGTCTCTGCTCTCTGCCTGGCGGAAGAGGAAGTCTGCAATCTCCCGGAAGCTCGAAAATGCCAGCGGAGGAAGCCCAAGCGTGTCCGATAGCGCGCGGGACAGATTGCTGAGGTTGTCAGCTTCGGATGTCTGGGTGCATTCGAAGTAGATTGCCGTGCACTGAATCTTCTTGAGCGTCTGCTTGATGAGTTCGCTCTTGCCAACACGACGGCGTCCATAGATGAGTACGTTGCGCTGGGAAGGATTTGAAAGCTCTCGGATGAGCCTGTCCAGCTCTCGCTCTCTTCCAATGAATTCCATAGCGGAATCCTTTCTCGACGTATCTGTGCGGCTATAGAGATTTTAACTCAAAAACTTTTGACTCAAAATAAATTGAGTCAAAAACAATTGAGTTAATTGCATGCAGGAAGCAGGGATGCTGCGCGTTTGACAAAGAAAAAAGCTCCCCTCCGAAGAGGGGAGCTTTGCGTTTCAGTGGCTGGAGCAGAGGGATTCGAACCCCCATTACAGGCACCAAAAACCCGGGTCCTGACCATTGGACGATGCTCCAAAGCTGGGAATCAAGTGTATCAGGTCTTGGAGCTGCGTGCCAGATGGAAGCTACTTTGCGAAGGCTGCGCAGATGGCATCGAGCAGAAGGACTGCGAGCGTCTGGGCATCGCTTGTCGTGAAGGTGCCATTGTAGTCGGGACCGACCGGAAGCTCGATGCGCAGGATCGGCTGCTTCGCATCGGAGAGCTCGAGGGCGCTCCTGATGCGCGTGGCCAGGGTGTCGGTGTCGTCGAGCGTGAGGTTAGCGACATTCGTCGAGTTCTCAGGCAGGGGAGATGCTGCCATGCTGAAGATTGCCTCGCAGTCGGGCGTCGCATGGTCGGGATCGTCCACGAGCTCGAGGCCAGAGTTGTTCGCTGTTGCGCTTGCGAGGTTGAACATGCGGCCGGCCACATTCCTCGAAATCGGATCCTCGCCGGTGATGGCGAGATGGGTACCTTCGAGCACGTTGGCTGCGCGGGCATAGCCCATGACGCCCATGGGGTGCGGGCCAGCTGCGGGCTTTCCGGCCCACACATGGTGCAGCCGCTCGATAGCATCGAACGTCTCCGGGAATGCCATGCCGTCAGCAAGCTGGCCGACGCCTTCCTGGAAGGACTTCACGGCAGCCTCGGTATGGGCGCCAAAGAAGCCATCTGCCTCGCCGCAGGAGAAGCCGAGGATGTTCAGGGCATTCTGGAGCTCGCGCACATCGTTGCCGTGGAAGTTCGGGAGGCGCAGATACAGGGTACGGTCGCCCATCTCATAGCACTCGTCCACAAGCGCTGCCCAGGTCTGGGTATCCACAGCCTGGCCGAGCGGCAGATCGTGCTCGATGCGGAACTTCGCGACCGCATTTGCCGTCGAAGGGCCAAAGTGGCGCTCGTCGCACTCCTCGTCGTCGATTTGATAGGCAAGATGCTTGAGACGGTCCTGGATATCCTCGACAGCGTCGCCGCTTGTTCCCTCAAGAATGGGATTCATCCGTTCCTCTTTCATGTCTATGCACCCCATATCGCTTCATGCGGATGGTATGCGGAGCTCAATTTGGGAAGGTCTCGCATGCTACACGCTTTGTATGGTACGCGTCTTCGCTAGATGGTCTAGCCGGCGCGCTCCACAAAAAAGTCGGCCATATCGAGGAGGAGCTCTTCGGCATCGGCTGCCCAGCTGAGCCCCTCGAGATGGCTCTTGGCCGAGGCGGCAAGTCCGTGGGCCTCTTCGCGCACGGCGTCGATGGCGCCTGCCTCGTCCATGAGGGCGACGGCACGGGCCTGTGCATCCGGATCCTCCGTATGGGCAGAGAGGATGGAGATGAGCTCGTCGTGCGCAGCCTTCGGCAGCTTCTCGAGAGCAAGGCAGACCGCAAGCGTGCGCTTTCCTTCCGTGATGTCGCTCCGGAAGTCCTTGCCCTGCTTCTCGGCGTCGCCGACAAGATTCAGAAGGTCGTCCTGGAGCTGGAAGGCAAGGCCTGCATCCATGCCAAAAGCATGAAGGGCAGCTACCTGCTCCTTCGTGCCGCCTCCCGTGATGGCGCCTGCTGCGAGAGGCGTTGCTGCCGAATAGTAGGCTGTCTTGTGCCTTGCCATGACCCTATAGTCATCGGGCGTGATGTCCCAGCGTCCATCCCTCGTCCAGCCGAGGTCCAAGGCCTGGCCCTCCACAGTGCGCTGCTCCATGCGGGCAAGAAGGGAAAGGACGGAGAGCTTCGTCTCTGCATCGAGCGTGCAATCGTCCAGGATGCCTGCAAAGGTGTGGACGATGCCGAGGTCTCCGATATTGATTGCGACGCCTGTGCCCTCCGTGAGGTAGGTGCAGGGCTCGCCGCGGCGCAGCTGTCCCTCATCGGCGATATCGTCGTGGATGAGGGCAGCTGACTGGAAATATTCGATAGCAGAGGCACAGGAGAGCGCACGGGCCTCGTCTCCGCCTACGGCCTCGGTGCCCAAGAGCACAAGGGCAGGGCGGGTGCGCTTGCCGCCTGCTTCGGTGAAGCGGGCGAGGGGCGCATAGGCATAGCGCTCCATGTCATCCACTGCCTGCGTCCCGGCTTCGGGTTTCGGTGCATGTTCGGCCAGGTACGCATTGATGGCAGGGCGCTTCTGAGCAAGATATGCCGCAAAGAGGCGGCCGTGCGCTTCTCCCATAGCTGTCTATCCCTCGTAGCCGTTCGGGTTCTTGGACTGCCAGTTCCAGCCATCACGGCACATATCGTCGATTGTGTACTTGGCCTTCCAGCCCATCTCGCGCTCTGCCTTCGAGCAGTCGGCGTAGTTCGCATCGACATCGCCCGGACGGCGCGGCTCGATTCTGTAGGGAAGCTCCTTGCCGCAGGCCTTGGAGAAGGCCTTGATGATTTCGAGGACCGAGGTGCCCTTGCCGGTGCCGAGGTTGAAGATTTCGACGCCTGTGCGGCCGTTCATCCAGCGCAGTGCTGCGACATGGCCGGTACCGAGGTCGCAGACATGGATGTAGTCGCGCACGCCTGTGCCGTCAGGCGTGTTGTAGTCGTCGCCGTAGACATGGACATACTCGCGCTTGCCGACAGCGACCTGTGCGACATACGGAAGCAGGTTGTTGGGGATGCCCTTCGGGTCCTCGCCCATGAGTCCCGAAGGATGGGCTCCGATGGGGTTGAAGTAGCGGAGCAGCACGACATTCCACTCGGGGTCTGCCGTGTGGAGGTCGGTCAGGATCTGCTCGATCATCCACTTCGTCCAGCCATAGGGGTTTGTGGCAGGCTTCTTCGGGCTCTCCTCGGTGAGGGGCAGGGAATCGGGCTTGCCGTAGACCGTGGCGGAGGAGCTGAAGATGATGTCCTTGCAGCCGTGGTTCCTCATCACGTCGACAAGGGTGAGCGTGTTGCCGAGGTTGTTCGTGTAGTACTCGATAGGCTTCGAGACCGACTCGCCGACTGCCTTGAAGCCTGCGAAGTGGATGACGCGGTCGATATCGTTCTCGTCGAAGATCTCGTTCATCGCCTCGCGGTCATTCACATCGGCACGATAGAACGTGAGGTTCTTTGCCTTCTCTTCGCCGACGATCGTATCGATGCGGTCGATGACCTTCTCCGAGGCATTGGACAGATCGTCCACGATCACGACCTGGTAGCCGCTGTTCAGGAGCTCGACGACCGTGTGGCTGCCGATGAATCCTGCACCGCCGGTGACGAGGACGCAGGTATCCTTCGGATCCTTCTTCTCGCTCATGCACGTCTCCTTGTGCTCAGGGCAGACGATGCCTGCCCATGTATAGAAACAAGCACAGCAAAGTATACCAGCTGCCTATGGACGTGCTGTTGGGCAGGACATGACAGCATCTGGCAGATGGATGCTGCCTGCAGCTATCATCGAAGCAGATCGGTTCGGTGCGGGGGCAGCATGGATGGAAGATGCACCATCTATCATGGGGATGCGCATATCGTTGTGCGCCTGGAGCTTCCCCGCGATGGGCGGCTCTGGGATTTCGGATACGGCTTCTATGGCACTGAGAGCCTCAGACAGGCAAAGCGCTGGGCGCTGACGCGCAGGCAGGTCTTCAGGTGTGACCTATACAGAAAGCAGCGGCCTGGATGTCCTGAGCTCCCCTGAGATGAGCGAAGAGTGGCTCGATTTCATTGTAAGTTGCCGGAGGGGATCCGGGCACGATCACGATATCGTCGAAGGCCTCATGGCGGACAATCGGATCTGGAACTATGTCGAGGATTTCGTGGCAGGCGAGATCACGCGTGAGGCATTCTGGGAGCTTGTGATATTCAGGCACCCGACCCATCAGATTGCTTTCTGCACTGAGGACGCGCCCGAGACGCTGAGATTCGAGGGAGCAGATGAGCGATGAAGAGCATCTGCTTTCCCGACGAGGAGATATCGAAAGATGACCATCTCTTTGTCTGCTACATGATTGAGCGCGTGTCCCGGAAGCTCCACCAGAGGAATCGCTATACCGTCTCGCGCATAGGCCGGAAGAATCTCGAGCACTGCCTGAGCGTGGGGGATGTGCTCCATGCGGAAAATCCGGAAGACGTCGAGGACCAGTGGATTGCGGATTATGGGCTCGAAATGGGCAGCTTCGACATTGCCAGGGTGGATTTGAGCCTCGTTGAGAGAATTCCCTCTGCCCTTGCTATGGGGAAGGTCTATTGTCGTCTGGTCCTCGATGCGATGCAGCCGGACGAAGACTATGCGGATGGTATCATCCGCGTCTATTCATCGGGTATCTGCCGCACCATCGACGATTGCAATGCGAGCGCCTATTGCGAGCCGTCCTACGTGATTGCCCGAGCCTATCTGAATGGCAGATTCTGAAGCAGAGATTCGGGATGAGAGCGAAGAGGGGTACCCGGCAGCACGGCCTGGCACCCCCTCATGCATGTCTTGAGACAGCTCTCTACTTTGCGAGCAGAGCCTGATATCCCGCCATCGTGTAGTAGTTGTACGGCTGATTGAAGTGCGGCAGGAAGAAGATGTCGAGGAGCGCCAGGCGGTCGATCGTGATGCCCTCCTGGATGGCAAGCGAGAACATGTGGATGCCTGCGCTCATATCGTAGGTCGATGCCATCTGAGCTCCGAGCACCTTCCTCGTCGTGCCGTCGTAGACGACCCTGATTGTGACCTCGGGGTTCTCCGTCTCGATGAAGGTGGCCTTCTGCACGTCTGTGAAGTCGCTCACCTTTGCGTCATAGCCGAGCTTCTTCGCCTTTGCCTCGGTGAGACCAGTCGCTACCATCTTGAGGTCGTAGATGCAGATGCCGGAAGACCCTTGGACACCGATGCCGTCAATGGCGGTACCGGCGGCATTGTGGCCAGCCACGATGCCGGAACGCACAGCGTTCGTTGCAAGCGCGATATAGGCAGCCTCGCCGTCTTCAGCGTTGTCGAAGCAGCTCGAGCAGTCGCCGATGGCATAGACGCCCTTCTTCGAGGTCTCCTGATGGTGGTCGACGAGAAGGGCTCCATTGCCGAGCGTCGCGAAGCCTGCATCGCAGAAGAGCTCTGCGTTCGGACGGAAACCGACGCAGACGCAGACAAGGTCTGCTGCATGCGTCCCCTTGTCGGTCACGACGGATGCGACCTTGCCATCCTTGCCCTCGAAGCGCTCGACGGTCTCGCCGAAGGCAAGATGGATACCGTGGGAGGAGAGGTTCTCTGCCATGCGCTCGGAGAATGGTGCATCGAAGTTCGAGGAGACGCAGGTCGGCGCCTGGTCGATGAGCGTGACCTCCTTGCCGCAGCGCTGGAAGGCTTCGGCGAGCTCGACACCGATATAGCCGGCACCGACGACGGCGACGCGCCTGATTGCCTCATCCCTGAGCTTTTCGATTACGGCCTGGGCATCCTGGAAGAGCTTCACCTGCTGGATATTCTCGAGGTCGCGTCCTTCCCAGCGGGGAAGCACCGGCACAGAGCCAGTTGCCAAGATCAGCCTGTCGTAGTGCTGCTCATACGTCTTGCCGTCGGGCCCTTCTGCATAGAGCATCTGGGCATCGTAGTCGATATGGTCCACACGGGTCTCCATGTGGACAGCTGCGCCCTTTGCCTCGAACTGCTCCTTCGTCTGGTAGAAGAGACCATCGGGCTTCGAGATCTGCCGTCCGATCCACAGTGCCATGCCGCAGCCGAGGAAGCTGATGTTCGAGTTCTGGTCGAAGATGATGACGTCGTTTCCGGGATGGTTGTCGAGTATCGCATTGGCTGCTGCCGTGCCGGCGTGGTTGGCGCCGACAATCACGATCGTGCTCATGGGGAAGTCCTCTCGTTCTGCTTTTGGTGAGACATATGGCGTTCTTCGTCCATATGTCACAAAATTAGTATCAATAAACAGGACTGATTACAAGCAGCAATCGGGAAACGGTACAAATAGGCAAAGGCAGCGATTTTCAGTTATCTCAAACCATTGTCGCGACTGCATCGCGATACGGCGAGGAAACGAAAGCCTCAGATGTGTTTAAGCTCCGTCCCATAGCCTTGAGCCATGCACAGACAGACAAGAGCATCCGTCAGGAGGCACGAGATGGCACAGAATGAAAAGAACGCAGAGGCTACGACGGTACGGGCACAGAGCTATCTTCTGGCCCAGGACGAATGCGCAGAGCTCCTCTTCTGGGCACGCAGCCAGAAGGGCACCGCTGAGAAGCGCTTCGAGAAGCGCCGCCTCTATCTCGATTCCGATGCATTTGCCCTGGCACAGAGCGTCATGCGCGGATCTGCCTTCAGGGCCCAGGTCTGGCTTGAGAGCGAAGGGGCGGCAACCTTCGAGGACGATGTGGATCTCAAGGTCGCAGAGTCGTTTGCCGGCTTCGGCTATACCTTCCATACGAAATCGTCCCTGCTCGAGACGCTCCTGCTCAGCCAGGAGGATATGTTCGTGCTGAGCCCCGCAAAGCTCGCTGTGAAGACGCTTGCTGCCCAGGCGGGCCCGCTCCAGCCAAAGGTGGCCGTCTATGCCTCTGGCATCGAGATCGAGTGGGATGGCATGAAGATGAAGCTCGTCGAGCATCTGCGCTCGAGGGATACGGGCCTGAATCTTTCCGGCGATGCCGGAGACGAGGCGCTGCCGGAGGGCTCTGTCCTCTTCGAGCTGCCGCGTGGCGGCATGATGCCCGAAGGCCTCATTGCCTTCCTTGGCTCCCATGAGCTCATGCCGCTGGGGCAGAGCGCAGGGCAGCTCATGGCAGAGCAGTATCTCGGACATGCGCAGGAGGTGCGCTCCCAATCTGCGCTTGCACTCTGATCTCCGATTTCATGATGGTGCCGTAAGGCATCAAGTCTCCCTTCTCCCCGTTGGAAGGCCCGCATCACATTACGTGTGGTGCGGGCCTTTCGCATGGAGCGGGATTGGGCTGTCGGTCCTCAGAACGAGCGGCGCTTCAGGATGGCGGAAGAGATGAGGCAGGAGAGAGCATAGAGCGCAAGGCCAGCGCAGATGAAGCCAGCTGCAAGCATGCCTTTGGGACATGAATGGATGAAATCGGCTGGAGCTGCGGCGCCCGGACCTGCGAAGGAGGCGGCAATCGCGATGGCGGGGAGGATGAGAACCGACACGAGCCCCTTCTGGCCGAAGGCATAGAGCAGCGGCATGAGAAGAGACAGGAGTACAAGCGCAAAGCAGAGGATGACAGCAGGAAGCAGGAGGATTCCGTCGTAAAACCCATCTGTGACGAGGGCCCATGGGGCGCCTTCGAGCATAGCCGCCGCCATGGAATCCGCTGCGAAGGAAATCCCGAAGCAGATAGCAAGCGACATGAGGCAGAAGAGGTAGCGGGAGACGACGAGGCTTCGGGGTGCAGAGGGAAGCGCAAGGAGTGCCTCTCCCCAGTGGCTCTTTTCATCAGATGCAAAGGCCTGGATGCACATGTAGAGCGGAACCATTGCCGCAAGTGTGGAGAAGAGACTGACAAGGGCGACAAGATCCATCGAGCTGTCGTTCATGAACGAGTCAGCGAGGATCACGGTGACTGCAGCAAGGGTGAATGCCATGGCCCGCACGGCGTGGCGGAACGTGATCCATTCGTTGAGAAGCAGGCTCTTCATCATCAGATCTCCTCTCCTTTCACAGCAAGACGCAGAAGCGTGTCGAGGGCGAGCGTATCGAGTGCAAGGTCAGGGAAGGCGCGGGCAAAGCGCTTCCTGTCCTCTATCAGGAGAAGCAGATGCCTGCCCTCGTGCAGGCAGCGGGTGGCTCCTGCCTCCCTGAGTGCGTCCTTCCTCTCTTCGAAATCGGAAGCTCTGAGCGCCAGCGTCGCAAAGCGCTTCTCGAGCACGTCGGCGTCTTCGGCGAAGATGAGCTTTCCTGCATCCATAAGAAGGATGCGGTCGGCAAGGGACTCGAGGCCAGACGTGATGTGCGACGAGATGAGGATGAAGGTATCAGGAGTCTTGGCAAGATGCTCGCGCAGGACAGAGAGCGCCTCGTCGCGTACGACGGGGTCGAGCCCTGCGGTTGGCTCGTCGAGGAGCAGGAGCGTGGCTCCCGAGGCGAGGGCGAGCGCAATCTGGAGCTTCATGCCCTGTCCGCGCGAAAGGCTCTTTGCCGTTATGCCGGAAAGGGCTCTGACGTTCTGTGCAAGCTCGAATCTTTCGAGCAGCTCCTCCAGATAGGCCAGATTGAAGGCAGGATAGAGACCGTGCTCGATACGTACGATATCTCCTGTGGTGTATTCCTCGGGATAGGGGCAGACGGCACAGGCAGAGGCAACATGCTGCTTCAGGGCTATGAGCTCTGCTGCAGAGAGGGCTTTCGGGTCCTGGCCGAAAGGAGGGCTCTCCCCTCCGTTAGCTTCACGAGCCCAATCGCAGCACGGATGAGGGTCGTCTTGCCGGCGCCGTTTGCGCCGATGAGCCCCAGGACCATGCCTTGCGGCACGGATATAGAGACGGGGCCGACCGTGAGTGCGGGGTAGCGCTTTGCGCGCCCCTCATAGGCGAGGGGGCGGATGCCTCTCTCATGATTCCTCCCATTCGAGGTCGAGCATGTCATGGAGCTCTTCCAGGGAAAGCCCTGCAGTGCGTGCCCTCTCCACGGCCTTCGCGAGGTTCTCCTCCACGAGCCTCAGCTGCTCCTCGCGGATGAGGCCGGCAGAGCCTTCCGCGACGAACGAGCCCTTGCCGGGCACGGCAGCGATGAAGCCCTGTGCCTCGAGGTCCGAATAGGCCCGCTTCGTCGTGATCGCCGAGATCCTCAGGTCTGCCGCGAGCTGCCTGATGGAGGGGAGCTGCTCTCCGGGCGCAAGGTCGCCCGACATGATCTGGGCGTGTATCCCCTCTGCGACCTGCTCATAGATGGGCTTCCCCGAGCTGTTCGAGATCGGTATGTCGACCATGGTTCATCTCCTTCCCTCTGTTATAAATGTATATATCGTATATATACACGCGTATCAATATGAGCAGCTAAAGGATCGATAAGGTCTATAGCTCGCGGCAGATCGCTCCATGGCAATGCCCTGCATCCTCCAGGTGCGGAGAAGATGCAGGGCATAGGTGAGGACATGCAGCGTTGGAGAGATGTCAGAACAATACCGGAAATGGCATTGTGTGGCCGGTCAGGACTCCTTGTCGTCGGGCCGATATTCCAGAAGGTCTCCTGGCTGGCAGCCGAGGGCGGAGCAGAGCTTCTCGAGCGTGCTTACCTTGATGGCCTTGGCCTTGCCGCATTTCAGGACCGACATGTTCGCTACGGTGATGCCGACACGGTCAGCCAGCTCGGTGACACTCATCTTGCGCTTGGCAAGCATGACATCGATGTTGAAGACGATCCTGCCGCTCATATCGTGAGGTCGCTTTCTTCCTGGAGCTCGGCTGCGCGCTCGACGAGATGGGAAAGGGCAGAGGCGATGGCGGCGCCGGCAATGCCTGCGCAGACCACAAGAAGCGACAGCAGAAGGACGCCCGGGTGGTTCATGCCCTTGCAGAAGAGCGCGATGTTGCCGGCAAGGAAGAAGAGGGCATCTCCTGCCGCGAGCTTGGCTATGACGGCCAAGAGATGCGCCACGCCAGAGGTGAAGGCCTGCCCCGCACGTATTGCCTGGGCAATCTTCCAGACAAGGGCAAGGGCTGCAAAGCAGGGGGTGGCAGCGAGCCAGATGAAGGCAAGCCACGGCATATACCAGCCAGAGAACTCCGGATAGTCGTAGAGGATTGCCTCGCCTGCTGCGGGAACCACGGCTATGACTGCAATGGCCAGACAGGCAGCGACGATAGCGGTGGCAGACATGAGATATCCCGAAAGCTTCTTCTCGTCCATGGGAGACCTCCCTCTCTTGGGGACCATGGCATAAGCTTACGGGATATCATGCTGTAACGCAATGAATATTTATCGTATTACGATAAATATTGTGCAACGAGGAAGAACGGTTTCGGGTATTGAGCTGGTTCTAGAGGAGCTTCTCTTCCCATTCTGCCGGCTTGAAGCCAGGTGTCAGGGGAACGCCATCCACAAGGACGAGCGGCCGCTTCACAAGCATGCCGTCGGTGGCAAGAAGCGTTGTGGCCTCGTCTTCGGAGAGCCCCTCGTCGAGCATCTTCTTCACGCCGAGCGAGCGGTAGAGCGTGCCTGACGTATTGAAGAAGCGGCGAAGCGGCAGGCCTGAGGCGGGGATCCACGCATCGAGCTCTTCCTTGGTGGGGTTGTCGTCCTTGATGTTGCGGTCGGTATAGGCGACGTGGTGTTCGTCGAGCCAGGCCTTGGCCTTCTTGCAGGTTGTGCAGCGGGGATACTCGATGAAGACGATCTCAGACATGAGGGTGCTCCTTCTTGTTCATAATGGTTCTCAATCTCTATTGTGGCAGAGACGAGCGTTTGGGCAAGGGCCCGCTTAGGGCAGATGGGGGAGTGGTATATCCTTCTGCGTGTATGAAGCATCCAGAGAAAGCGGGAGCATGAGCAAGCGGGTAGTCTTCTATTACGTCCGCCACGGCGAGACGCAGTTCAACCGTGACGGCGTGATACAGGGAGGACGGGTCGATTCTGCCCTGACAGACGAGACCTTGCCTGTGCTTGACAGGACACGAGAGGCGCTCAGGGATATCCCGCTGGCAGCAGTCTGGTGCTCTCCTCTGGGGCGTGCCCAGGCATCGGCTGAGCGTGTGGTGGCAGGACGAAATATCAAGATCCAGACGCTCGACAACCTCCATGAGTTCGATTTCGGCGAGCTCGATGGGAAGCCCTACAAGGGCCACCGTCTCGACTTTGCCCGCCACTTCGTGAAGCAGGACTTCTCCGATATCGGGGGAGAGTCGGGAGAGCAGGTACGGGGACGTGCCGAGCGGGCATTCCGCAAGATGTACAAGGCAGCACGCAACGGGGACGCTGTCCTCGTCGTTGCCCATGGGGCGCTCCTGCGCTCCTGCGTCTATGAGTTCTCGCGCGTGAGCGCAGCCTCGAAGAAGATCGCAAGCCTCACGATGAAGGTGCCGAACGGCTCCATCTCGATCATCAGCTGCACGGATGGGGAGTTCACGATGCGGACTATGCCACAGAAGCCGGAAGACTTCTGTCCGTTCTCGTGGGAGACGGCAGAGGACTAGATTCTTCTGAGCCCCTCCCAGGCCCACATGATGAGGGGCGCTGGCAGGATCTTGTCTGCGATGCGCATGATGAAGCCCGTGATGCAGCAGGTGGCAATGGGGTAGTTGATGCTGTTCACGAACATGGACCAGTTCACGACGTGCTCTGCGGTGAGTTGCGGGAACGGATGGTTCACGGTGTGGCCGTTTCTCGTGTCGCGGGCGACCTTGATGAACTCGGTCTTGACCCAGAGAGGACAGACAGCCGTGACGAAGATGCCCTTGCCCCTGAGCTCGAAGCGGAGGGCTCTTGTATAGCTCCTCACGAAGGCCTTGCTCGCAGCATAGACGTTGAGGCCGGGAAGCGGCTGGAACGAGGCGGACGAGGCAATCTGGATGATGTGGCCTCCCTTGCCCATGCAGGGAAGGGCGATCTGTGTCATGTCCACGACAGCACGGCAGTTGAGGTCGACCATCTTGTCGACCTCTTCCCGTGTCATGTCTGCATACGTCCCGAACTTGCCGAAGCCGGCAGCATTCACGAGGAGGGACACCTCGAAGGAAGGATCCTTCGCCTTCTCCTCCGCAAGCATATGCTCCAGCTCATCGAGGCTCTTCGTGTCGGCAAGATCGAGCGGTATGGGACGGACAGGGCAGGAGAGCTCGCTTTTCAGCTCCTCGAGACGCTCCTGCCTTCTTGCTATGGCCCAGATCTCGTCTGCGGCCTTGTGGTCGGCGCACCAGCGGGCATACTGCCTGCCGAGGCCGGACGATGCTCCGGTGATGAGCGCGATGCGCATGGAATCAGCCTTTCTGCGGGGGCAGGATGGTCTCTGCCGAAAGATGTATCTGCGAGCGGTCGGCGAGCTTCGGGAAGCCTGGTCCGAGCCAGATGGAGGACTCGCCGGGTCCCAGTACGAGCGGCATCCTCGAATGGATGGGGCCGACATCGGCATTCGGTGAACAGGTCACGATCGAGACCTCGCCGTTGCGCATGACAGCAGCAAGAAGGAAGATGCGGTGGGTCTCTGACGCGAAGCGGACAGCGACCTTCTCGCCGGGTGCAGGAGAGCCGGGCTCTGTCCATGACTCATAGAAGGCACGTACCGGCACAAGGCAGCGGCCCCGGGTGATGGGGTCGACCCACATGCCATAGCCATCACGCAGCTGGGAGAGTGCTGTCTCGAGACGGGTGTTGAAGATGCGCCCCTGGCGCTTCGGCTGCGTGCTCGCAAAGCCCCAGACAAGCTCCTGGGCTGCAAGGCCGCCTTTCGGCTCCTTCACGATCGTGGCAAGCTTCGCGCCGGGATAGACATCCTTCGGCACGGGATTGTCCTTCGGGATGTGGGCATGCCCTGTCGTTGCATAGAGGTCGAGCGCCATCTGCAGCTCGTCCATCTGCACGGGCACGATCCTGTGGCACATCGCTCATCCACCTCCTGCATGCTTCTCCTGCTTCTGGTTGTTGTACCCACTTCCCATGAAAGAGCGCATATCCGGGACGGCCAGGTTCCAGCCGGCAGAAGAAGGCCGCCGGAGGGAATTGCCCTTCCGGCGGTCTTGCTGCGCTTTTGTCTCTTCTAGAGGAGCTTTTCCAGGCAGACGAGCTGGATATGGGGAATGCCATTGAAGTTGCAGGGAACGATGTCCACTTCCTTGTAGCCAAGGCGGGCATAGAGCCTGCGGGCGGAAGCATTGCGCTCGTTCGTGTCGATGCGGCAGGCTGTGCAGCCGCGCTTGGCTGCCTCCTCCTCATAGAAGCCGACGAAGGAAGAGCCGTAGCCCTTGCCCTTGTAGCGCGGATCGACGACCAGGGTATGGAGCACGAGCACCTGGTCGTCCGGCGTATCCTCCGTCCAGTGGGCGAGGGCGTACTCCGGCACCTGCGTCTGGTTGATGATGCCAGAGGCAACAAGTCTCGTCTCGCCTTCGACGAAGTCCTCCATCGCATAGAGCGTTCCCTCATCGAGGGCACGCCGGGCAGTCTCGGGGACCGGATAGATGCTGCGGACCCAGCCGATCGTCGTGCGTCCTGCCTCTTCCTCGTCGTGGACGAGCTCATAGGACTTGATTATGGCCGGGATATCCTGCGGGCCTGCTTTTCGGACATGCATGGAGCGGGGCCTTCCTTAGTCGCGCTTCCAGGGAACGAGGCAGGCGTCGAGGCCGGCAACGAGGGCATCCTTGTCCATGTGCCTGCCGATGAAGCACAGCTTCGTCATCCTGTCGCCGCACTCCGGATCCCAGTCGTCCATGAGCTCGGGGCTCTCCTCGATCATCTTCTTCTTTTCGTCCTCAGGGGCAGAGTCGACGAAGAGGCCGTTCTCCGTGAGGGAGACCTGCTGGCCTGCCTGCTCGAAGATGTAGCACATGTCAGGATCCTGTGAGCACCAGAACATGCCCTTGCAGCGGATGATGGACTCCGGCCAGGTCTGGAGGAACTCGTTGAACTTGTCGACGTCGAAGGGCTGCCTGCGCTCGTAGACGAAGGTCGTGACGTCGTACTCGAGGACCTCGGGGTTCTCATGCTCCTCGGGGTGATCCATTGCATCGATCCAGGCTGCAGAGTTGTAGGCGCGGCTGAAGTCGAAGCGGCCGGTATCGAGGAGCTCGTCCATCGGCACGTTGCCGTGGTCGGCGACGACGATCTTTGCATCGCGCTGGAGGCTCCTGACGAGAGCCTTGAGCTCGGAGAGCTGGTCCTCCGTCACGAGGTCGCTCTTGTTCAGGATGACGGTGGTGCAGAACTCGAGCTGCTGGATCAGCAGCGATTCGATATCGTCTTCCTCGATATCGTCGCGCAGCAGGTCCTTGCCGCCATTGAACTCGTCGTACATGCGCTTGCAGTCGACGACAGCGACGATGTTGTCGAGATCGAGCGGGGCTTCGCCGTCCGTCTTGGACTGGTCGCAGAAGTTCGAGATCGTGTAGGCGATGGGGATGGGCTCGCAGATGCCGGAAGCCTCGATGATGATGTAATCGAAGTCCCCGGACTTGGCGATGCCGTCAAGCTGGTTTGCAAGGTCGCCAGCGAGCGTGCAGCAGATGCAGCCATTCGTGAGCGGGATCAGGGAGTCGGTCTTCGAGAGGCCGCCGTCCTTGATGAGGGAGGCGTCGACATTGACCTCGCCGATATCGTTCACGATGACAGCAGCGCGGATGCCCTGGTCATTGTTCAGGATGTGGTTCAGAAGGGTCGTCTTGCCGGCACCGAGATAGCCGGTGAGCATGATGATCTTGACTTGCTTTGCCATGGATTCCTTGAATCCTTTCTCTTCGGGGCGTAGCTCTGCGCAGCCATATTTCGGAGGTTTGTATACCCTGCAGACGTTCTCTGTTTGCGAGGCAGGTGGGCTGTGCGCGCAATCTCCTTGTTCTCGCCCCATTTTAAGGATGTGGGCGGCTACCATGATAGAAGCCCGCATAACTCTTCAGAAATGCATCGGAAGAAGGCAGTCTGTGATCAAGCTCATCCTCACGGACCTCGACGATACGCTCATCCCGGTTGGCGCTCCCTGCGCTTCCGCACGTGCCAGGAAAGCGATTCATGTACTCCTCGACCATGGCATCCACTTCGGGCCGGTCTCGGGACGCATTCCCTCTGCCATGGGATGGATGTTTGCAGACGATGCGGCCTGCTTTGCGACAGGTGCCTTCTCGAATGGCCAGATCCTCCATCTCGATGGACGCGAGGTCGGCGTGAAGGAGCTTCCTTTTGAGGCGCTCGTGCACACGCAGGAGATCCTCGATGCGACGGGGCACGCCGCTCTTGCCATCTACGATGTGGAGGGTGATGGAAGGGCTACGCTCTATTCTGGCGCGCCCGATCTGATCGGGCAGGACAGGACGATCTTCACGGAGTCCTCAGGCAGGGTCGAGACGAAGCTCGACCCTCATGCCCGCTACATCAAGGCCAATGTCCATGTATCGGGAAGCTACGAGGAGAGGTGTGCGCTCAGAGACCGTCTGAAGCAGGAAGTGCCTGAGCTCGGCTTCGTGCTGCCAAGCCTCAAGGCGCCGCTCATCGACATCTCTCCTGCCGGCTGGGACAAGGGCTCGAGCGTACGTGCGCTCGCGGAAGCCCTGGGCGTGGGGCTCGACGAGGTCGTCTGCTTCGGCGATTCGGAAAACGACCTCTCGATGATCGAAGCCGTGCCGAATGGCGTGGCTGTTGCCAATGCAGCTCCTGAGATCAGGGAGGCAGCACGCTGGCATATCGGCCCCTCGAAGGATGATGCAGTCGCAGCAGCGCTCGAAGATATCGCGCGTGCTGCCGATGCAGGCACGCTTCCTTCCTTCATGCAGGAATAGACTGAGGCATGTCGACATTTCCCCAGATGGATGAGTGCCTGGAGCGGCGCATCCTTGAGGAGCTGAAGCGCCGGAACATGCTCAGCACCGATGGCATAACAACGGTCTTCGGAAAGCCGGCAATCAGGCAGGGAGAGCCTGGGCCTGAGGCGCTTGCCGATGCTGCAGCACCGCAGAAGCGCCTGGTCGAGCTTGCCTATGCAACGCCGTGGACAGGGGAGTGCTCCTGTGCTGCCTGGATCGAAGAAGCATTTGTGCGCCTCGGATATGGGCATGTGGACGGAGATGCGTTCGAGCTCTGCCGGAAGTACCTGGGGCTCGACGATCTCGCAGAGCTCAAGGTGGGCATGGCAGTAGGGGTGGAGCATCACCCTTACGGCGCTCAGGGGCTTACCTATGGGCATATCGGCCTCTACATCGGAGACGGCAAGATCTTGGACTGCGCCGATGACAGGGTCAGATGCGCACCGCTTGCCCTCTGGCTTTCCATCTATGGGGCCATGGACGATCCGCGCTGGGGCTGGCTCGACCATCTTGCGCTCGGCCGGGTGAAGCCTGAGCTCTGAAACATGCATATATAAGTGGACAGGCCGGGAGCGGATCCCGGCCTGTCCGAAGAGGGTAATGCAGGTTGTGGCCTAGCCGAAGTAGCGCTTGAGGAGGCCAGCAAAGGCACGGCCGTGACGGGCTTCGTCGCGGGCCATCTCGTGCACCGTGTCATGGATTGCATCGAGGTTATGAGCCTTGGCACGCTTTGCGAGATCCGTCTTGCCGGCAGTGGCGCCGTTTTCGGCCTCGACACGCATCTCGAGGTTCTTCTTGGTGGAGTCGGTCACGACCTCGCCGAGGAGCTCGGCGAAGCGGGATGCATGGTCTGCCTCCTCGAAGGCAGCCTGGCGATAGTACATGCCGATCTCGGGATAGCCCTCGCGCATTGCGACGCGGCTCATTGCAAGATACATGCCGACCTCGGAGCACTCGCCGTTGAAGTTGGCACGGAGGTCCTCGATGATGTCCTCAGGAACGCCCTCAGCCTTGCCGACGCCCACGACATGCTCGGCAGCCCAGGTGAGCTCGCCCTCCTGCTTCGTGAAGCGGGAGCCGGGGCAGCCGCACTGGGGGCACTTGTAGTCGGCAGGCAGCTCGTCGCCGTCGAACTCTTCCACGTAACCGCAGACGGGGCATACAAACTTCATGGCGCATTTCCTCTCTCTTTTGCCGGGACAGCGCTTCCGTCCCGATCTTTCTGTTCCCGAACAGGAATGCCTCTCATAAGGGTCTCCCTTAGACGTCTTATGGAGAAGCTGCTTCTCCGCATGAAACACACATTTGACCAGCATGCATCTGCTACGATGGCCGAGCATGTTCCAGAGGGGTGCTTGCATTCTTATCAGGAACAGTTATTATGATAGACAGGAGAAGCGGCAAGTCAAGGACTTTCTGCCCGACTCTCCGAAGCTTTACGGATCCCAGACGCTGTGCTCTGGACCCAGGAAATGAGGAAGCATGACAGAGAGAAGAAACACGAGGCAGCGCCAGCTGGTGCTCGAGGAGGTGCGCTCCCGGCACGACCATCCGACGGCTGAGCAGATCTTTGATGAGGTGCACAAGGTCGACGAGCATCTGAGCCGCGCCACGGTCTATCGCAATCTCCACCTTCTGGCTGACGAAGGCATCATTCTCTCGATCAAGGCGCCAGGCGGGGAGAGGTTCGACCTTCGTACGGATGAGCACGCCCATGTGATCTGCGTCCGCTGCGGCAAGGTCATGGACGTCGGCGTCCATGAAGACCAGACGCTCGATGCCCAGGCAACGGCCGACCTGCGTCCGTTCGCGGAGGGGGGCTATCCCTGGACCGTCTATTCGCATGCTACGATCTTCCAGGGCCTCTGCCCGGAATGTGCAGCGAAGGAGCAGGCAGAGAAGGAAGCTTCTGTCACGGCGTAGGCTCCGCTCTGCTCTGACGAACGGAGTGATTCTGTCGGTGAACGGAAAATGAAGGACATCTGCTGAAAACAGTGGATGTCCTTCTGCTAGAATCACATACATGGCAAGATTGTTACTCATCCCTTGAGGCATTACTTGCGCGAAGTGTGGCATGACTCGAAGTCCTCGTCTCGCGTAGAAGCCTGAAGGGTATTTTTTTATGCGCCTTGTCAAGAAGATCAACAACAACGTAGCGCTCGGCATCGATGATTCCGGCCGCGATGTCGTCGTGTTCGGCAAGGGCGTCGGCTTCAAGCACATGCCATACGACATCACCCCCACCGACGAAGTGCAGCGCATCTTCTTCGATGTGAGCAGAGGCATGGCAGGCACGCTTGCCGGGCTTTCCGACAATGTGCTTCTGGCTGCCTCCGATATCGTCGATCTTGCAAAGATGGAGCTTGAGTGCAAGCTCAACCCCAATCTCGTCGTGACCCTTGCAGACCATATCCAGTTTGCCATCGAGCGCCGCCGCGAAGGCATCGATGTCCAGAATCCGCTCCAGAACGAGGTGGCATTCGTCTACCCGAACGAGCTCAGGATCGGACGCACCGGTGTCGCTATGGTCAATGCCCGCGTCGAGGATGCAGACCTGCCGGAGAGCGAGGCGTGCTCCATTGCTCTCCACATCGTGAACGGCGAGATGGGCGGAGCAGGAGACACCTCGAGCATCGACCTGGTGATGGAGACCGCCCGCATCATGAAAGAGGTCACCAAGATCATCGAGAGCGAGCTCGGCGTCACGCTCGACCGCCGCTCATACGCCTACAACCGCTTCGTCGGCCATTTCCGCTACCTTGTGGCCCGCCTCTCGCACGGCGAGAGCGAACAGACCAAGAACAGCTCGCTGTTCAAACAGGCAGCGAAGGATTTTCCCGATATCTACAGCTGTGTCGAGAAGATACAGCGCTATCTTGCCGACACATACAGCTGGAGCTGCTCGAATGAGGAGCTGCTCTATCTGATGATGCATGTGAACCGTCTCGTGACGGCTTGCTAGCTGCATATCCGGACGTGGGAGGACGCGTCCTGATAGGGCCCTATGGGGGAGGCCAAAGGTCTTAAGGAGGAACCAATGGCAGAAGGAAAGTACGACTATCTGGCCGAACAGATCCTGGAGAACGTAGGAGGCAAGGACAACATCCGCTCTGTCGCGCACTGCATCACGCGCCTGCGCCTCAAGCTCAAGGATGTCGACAAGGCGAATACAGAAGTCATCGAGAAGCTTCCGGGCGTCATCAAGGTCATGAATGCCAACGGCCAGTACCAGGTCGTCCTCGGCAACAAGGTCGAGGATGTCTATGATGCATTCCTCAAGATCTCGGGCCTGACCGGCGCCGGCGAAGTCGCTGTCGACGACGATGGGGAAGGCGAAGAGAAGACGGTCCTGTCAGTGATTGTCGACCTGATCTCCGGCATCTTCGCGCCGATGCTCGGCACCTTCGCCGCTGCCGGCATCATGAAGGGCATCCTTGCCTGCTGCACGGCCTTCGCCCCGGCCTTTGCGACCTCGGGTGCCTATACGCTGCTCTATACCGTGGCTGACGGCATGTTCTACTTCCTGCCGGTCGTCCTTGGCTACACGGCCGCCAAGAAGTTCAAGATGAACGAGTTCAATGGCCTTGCTATCGCCTTCGCGCTCGTCTATCCGACGATGGTCGCGCTCACGAAGGGCGAGATCCTGGGTTCGGTCGACCTCGGCGTCTTCGGTACCTTCTCCTGGTACGCCACCTTCTTCGGCCTGCCAATCATCATGCCGGCCTCTGGCTACACGTCGTCGGTCATCCCGATCCTTCTGATGGTCTGGTTCGGCTCTGTGGTCGAGCACTGGGTCAAGAAGTGGATGCCTGCCTCCCTCAAGATGTTCTTCACGCCGCTCATCGTTGTCACCGTCTCGGTCGTCGTAGGCTATCTGGTGATCGGCCCGGTCGCTACCTTGCTCACGAACCTGCTCTCCGCCTTCTTCCAGCTGATCTTCGGCCTTCCGGTCGTCGGCTCGATTGTCGGCTGCGTTGTGGTCTCCGCCTTCTGGATGGTCCTTGTCATCTTCGGCTTCCACTGGTCGCTCGTGCCTATCGCCCTGGTCAACCTCACGACGCTCGGCCATGACTTCATCCTTGCTTCCGTGATCGGCCACTCCTTCTCGCTCGGCGCCGTCGTCTTCGCGATGTATCTCAAGAACAGGGACGAGAACTTCCGCGAGATTGCGCTTCCTGCCATGATCTCTGCCTTCTTCTTCGGCGTTACCGAGCCGGCCATCTACGGCGTCGCGCTTCCCGACAAGCGTGCCTTCGTGAATGCCTGCATCGGCTCTGCTGTGGGCGGCCTCATCATCGGCATCTCCGGCGCTGTCGTCTACATCTCCGGCGGCCTCGGCGTCTTCAACTGGCTCTCCTACATCGATCCTTCCGGCACCATGGGCGTGACCTACATGATCTGGGCCATCGTTGCCTCGGTTGCATCCGCGATCGTGGGATTTGCCCTCGAGTTTGCGTCCTACAAGCCCGAAGCTTCCAAGGCATAGCTTCGCAGGGCGTACGCGTTCATCATCTGATAGCTGAATCGGAGGGGTCTGGTCATCCAGGCCCCTCCTTCGGAAAGGGGAAGAGATGGCATTTCCGAAGAACTTTCTCTGGGGCGGCGCGACTGCAGCCAACCAGGTCGAGGGAGGCTACCTCGAGGGAGGCAAGGGCCTCAATGTCCCTGATGTTATGACTGGCGGTACGGTCTCGACGCCACGTACGATTACGCCTGCTGGCGTGAAGCCGGGCGTCTTCTATCCAAGCCACGAGGCCGTGGACTTCTACCACCACTACAAGGAAGACATCGCGCTCTTCGGCGAGATGGGCTTCAAGTGCTACCGTATGTCCATCAACTGGGCGCGACTCTTCCCGCGTGGCGACGAGGAGAAGCCCAATCCCGAAGGCGTCGCCTTCTACAAGAGCGTCTTTGAGGAGTGCCGTAAGCACGGCATCGAGCCCATGGTGACGCTGTCGCACTATGAGCTGCCGCTTGCCCTTTCCCATGAGTACGGTGGCTGGTCGAACAGGAAGCTCATCGATTTCTTCGTGAACTATGCGAAGACCTGCTTCACCGAGTACAAGGGCCTTGTGCGCTACTGGCTCACGTTCAACGAGATCAACTGCGCAATGATGGGCGGCTTTGGCAACATCATGGGCCTCGGCATCCTGCCGGACCATGATTGGGACGTGAACTTCGCCGACTGTCCGTGGGACGATCCGCAGAAGCGCTACGAGGGCCTCCACAACCAGTTCGTGGCATCCGCGAAGGCCGTGCTCGCAGCGCATGAGATCGATCCTGAGAACAAGGTCGGCTGCATGATCGCAGGAAGCGCGAACTATCCCTATACCTGCAATCCGGACGATGTGCTCGCGGCGCACGATGCGATGGACAGGAGCAACTTCTACTGCGGCGATGTCCAGGTGAGGGGCAGCTATCCCTGCTGGGCACCGGAGCTCTGGAAGAAGGAAGGGGTCGATCTTTCTGATCTTGCCCTAAAGGACGCCGACATCCTGAAGGCGGGCACGGTCGACTTCTACGCCTTCAGCTACTACATGAGCTCCACGACCTCGACGGAGAAGACGGCCAGGGAGGGCGGCAACATCTTCGGCGGCGCCGGCAACCCCTACCTCAAGAAGTCCGACTGGGGCTGGGCCATTGATCCGGAGGGTCTGCGCTACTATCTCGAGTGCGTCTATGACCGCTACCAGGTACCGCTCATGATTGTCGAGAACGGCCTCGGCGCCGTCGACAAGGTGGAGCCGGATGGCTCCATCCATGATACCTACCGCATCGACTATCTCAGGACCCACATCCAGGAGATGGAGAAGGCGATCGAGCACGGCGTCGACCTCATGGGCTACACGATGTGGGGCTGCATCGACCTGGTGAGCGCCTCGACCGGCGAGATGAAGAAGCGCTACGGCTTCATCTATGTGGACAAGGACAACGAGGGGAAGGGCTCGCTTGCGCGCTCCCGCAAGGATTCCTTCTTCTGGTACAAGAAGGTCATCGCAACGAATGGAAATGACTTAAACTAGGAGTACTTTCGGCAAGAGGCGCTGCAGCCTGCGGCGCATATGCGATACAAGGGAGTGCATCATGGGATTCTTCGACAAGTTCAAGAAGGCGGCAAAGCCCGCCAAGCCTGAAGCGCTGAGCGTCTCTGCGCCTGCAGGCACCGTTCTTGCTCCGGTCACCGGCAAGGCCGTCAAGCTCGAGGATGTGTCCGACCCGGTCTTCAGCTCCGGCGCCATGGGCAAGGGCTGCGGCATCGAGCCTGAGGGCGAGTGCGTCTACGCGCCGGTCTCCGGCACCCTTACGGCAGCAGGTGCCCCGAACTACCATGCTCTTGGCATCCAGGGCGATGACGGAGCAGAGGTCCTGATCCATGTCGGCGTCGACACGGTCGAGATGAAGGGCGAGGGCTTCAAGGTCTACGGCGAGAAGGGCGCTCATGTGAAGGCAGGCGAGCCCCTGCTTTCCTTCTCCAAGGACAAGATCAAGGCTGCTGGCCATGACACTGTCGTTATCATGGCTCTCACGAACACCGACGATCTTGCTTCCGTCGAGTTCACGCACGAGGGTCCGGTCAAGGCAGGCGAGCCGGTCATCAGCTTCAAGAAGTAGGCTGCTGACGCTATCGCGTTGAAGCATGGGAGGCGCTCCATCTCGAGGATGGGGCGCCTCTTCGTGTTTGAAAAAAGACAAGCCACGGATGGCCGCTGTCCCATTCCTCATCTCCGAAAAATGCATCTGCTGACCCATAAATGGGGTATAGGGATGCTCCAATGAAAAGAACAAATGTTCTATTATAGAGAGGCCTGCAAGATGATACCGAATATGACACCATTCTAGGGAAGGAAGGACCATATAAAAATGGGATAAGCTGCTGAAACGTGTGCAGGCTCTTTCCGGCAATTTGAGGTTTGAGGAGCTGTGCAAGGTGCTGGAAAACTGCGGATATGAAATGTCTCGACCGTCAGGTGGAAGCAGCCACTGCATGTTCCGAAAGCCCGGCAGGAATCCCATCACGATACCGCGTCATGTCCCCCATCAAGATACAGAGAATTTGTCCGCGAAGCAGTCGAGGAGGCAGGCCGTGAAGAAGATTGATTACTATTTGAATCTGCCCTACAGGCTGGAGATCGTTCCCGACCCCGATGAAGGGGGATTTGCAGCGCGCTATCCTGAACTTCCGGGATGCATCACATGCGGTAACACGTTGGACGAGGTTGTACAGAATGCTGCTGATGCAAAACGTGCTTGGCTCGAGGCTGCGCTGGAAGAGGGTGTGGATATAGCTGAGCCGAAGACGGATGAGAGCTATTCTGGTCAGTTCAAGCTCCGCCTCCCGAAGAGCCCCCACCGCTCTCTTGCCGAACACGCAAAGGCTGAAGGTGTCAGCATGAATCAATACTGCCTCTATCTCCTTTCCAAGAACGATGGAGCGGAGTCAAGTCGCTTCGACCGGAAGAGCATTGTGGCGGAGTAGTCTCTTGCGACAGCCTTGCGCGGTCATGACAGTGCGTGTCAATTCAAAGGCAGGGCCTGCAGCGATGTGGCTGCAGGCCCTGCCCAGTTCTTTGTGGCTACGCGCCTTAGTGATGGAAGAGGCGCATGTGCGTGAAGCACATGGCAATGCCGTACTTGTCGGCGGTCTCGATTACGTTGTCGTCGCGGATGGAGCCGCCAGGCTCGACGATGTAGGAGACGCCTGACTTGTGGGCGCGCTCGACGTTGTCGCCGAAGGGGAAGAAGGCATCGGAACCCAGGGTCACGCCGGTCTGCGTGGCAATCCAGGCTGCCTTCTCCTCGCGGGTCAGGACCTCAGGCTTCTCGGCGAACCACTTCTGCCACTCGCCGTCGCGCAGGACATCGTCGTGCTCGTCGGAGATGTAGACATCGATCGTGTTGTCGCGGTTCGGACGGCGGATACCGTCTGCGAACTTGAGGCCGAGCACCTTCGGGTGCTGGCGCAGATACCAGGTATCGGCCTTGTTTCCGGCAAGGCGCGTGCAGTGGACGCGGCTCTGCTGGCCAGCGCCGACGCCGATGGCCTGGCCGTCCTTCACGTAGCAGACGGAGTTCGACTGCGTGTATTTGAGCGTTATGAGGGAGATGACCATGTCACGCTTGGCCTCGTCGGGGATATTCTTGTTCTTCGTCACGACCTCGTTCAGAAGGTCGGTCGAGATCTCGTAGTTGTTGTGGCCCTGCTCGAAGGTGATGCCGAAGACATCCTTCTGCTCGACCGGTGCACACTCGTAGTTCGGATCGATCTGGACGACGTTGTACTTGCCGCCCTTCTTGGAGCGCAGGATCTCGAGCGCCTCGTCCGTATAGCCCGGAGCGATGATGCCGTCGCTCACCTCATGCTTGAGGTACTGTGCGGTGCGCTTGTCGCAGATATCGGAAAGTGCTGCCCAGTCTCCGTAGGAGCTCATGCGGTCGGCACCGCGGGCGCGTATATAGGCGCAGGCGATAGGGGTGAGCGGACCTTCGTCGTCGACGAAATAGATCTGCTTCTCGATATCGGAGAGCGGCGTTCCCACAGCGGCGCCTGCCGGGCTCACGTGCTTGAAGGAGGCAGCGGACGGCATGCCGGTTGCACGCTTGAGCTCGCGGACGAGCTGCCAGGAGTTCAGGGCATCGAGGAAGTTGATGTAGCCCGGCTTGCCGGAGAGCACGGTCACGGGCAGGTCGGAGCCATCCTTCATGAAGATGCGGGCAGGCTTCTGGTTGGGGTTGCAGCCATACTTGAGTTCCAGTGAGTTCATCGCTTACTCTCCTTCGCGTGCATTGAACAGGCGTACCGTGCCTTCGACATTCGTGTAGAGGCTGACCTTGTTGTCCTTGTTGAGGGCTGCCCAGATCTCGTTAGGCTCGGGCATCGTGACCTTTATCGGCTCGCCGGCAAAGCTCGGAAGTGGATTGCCGTCTCCCTGATAGGTGCTGATGAAATAGCCGGCACCTTCTTCGACGCCTTCATAGACGAAGAACTCGCGGCAGCACTCGTCGGCTTCCGTCTCTGCATGCTTCAGGATGGAGATTGCGAAGGAGCCGTCGGGGTGCAGGATGGAGGAGATGCGCGGCGTGAAGTTCGGGCCATCGGGCTCGAAGCGGCGCTTCAGGCAGCCGCGGAAGAAGTCGTTCTCTTCGACGATCGTGTCGGTCTGGTCGCCGTTCGTCACGACGAGGGCATCGCCCATCGCGCGGACAGGGTGGTAGATGATAAGCGAGGGATCTTCAAGCTTCGAAGGGTCGTATGCCTCGGTGCGGATGCCGTCATCGGTCGGGACGAAGATGCGGTTCCTGCTGTTTGCGGAACGTCCCATGATCCAGTAGTAGACACGCTTGTGTCCGACCACGATGCCGCGGCCTGGATAGGGATTGCCTTCGAGCAGTTCCAGAAGATCTTGCATGGTCTTCCTCTCTCTTCAGCACAGCTCAGGGAGGAAGGCGCATGAGGGCCCGCGCTCCTTCATGAAGCTGCGCATGCCCAGACGGTCGGCGAATGTATGGCAACGCTGCTTCCCCGTGGTAGGCCCACGTTTTATCCGTCAGTCACAGCGCACGCTCTGTCCAGGACAGCAGCTGCTGCCCTGATGCATACGATAGCACGAGCAGGAGAGCTCGGATGACCTGTTCGCCCGAGCTTGGAAAAGATGCATGAAGCCATGGGGGGGTGCCGAAGGCAGGGCCGAGGTAAGGACTCTATGTCCAAACGGAGCAGATGCACCTCGGAAGAGAAGCTTCCTGCTACCCTTTCAGGGAATGCCGGGATGGACCTGGCAAGGACGGAATGGAGCAGGCGTGGGCAAGCGCATAGTGCTGGTAAACGATCTCTGCAGCTACGGGACCGTATCGCTGACGGCAATGGATGCAGTCCTTTCGCGCATGGGCTATGCGACGAGCCTCGTGCCGACGGCTCTCGTCTCGAGCACGTTCAACCGCGAGGAAGTGGCCGTGCTCGAAACCGGCTCCTATGTGCGCGATGCCTTTTCTGCTCTCGACCGGCTGGGAGTGGAATTTGCAGCCGTCGCCACGGGCTACATTGCCACCGAGGACGAAGCTCACTCCATTGCCGACTTCTGCCGCAAGAAGGCAGAGGAAGGTGCGGCCATCTTCGTCGACCCCATCATGGGAGACAACGGTTCCCTCTACCACGGTGTCGATTCTGGAAGCGTCGAGCGTATGAGGAAGCTTGTCGCGCTGTCCGACTATGCTGTGCCCAACGCGACAGAGGCCTGCCTTCTTGCCGGCATGGATCCCTCGAAAGAGGAGCTGACAGAGAAGGAAGCGGAAGAGCTCGTGGCACGCCTGAGAGAGCTTGATGCTGGGTCTCTTGCTATCACGAGCTGCCGCGTGGAAGGCGCGGACTGCGTGCTCGGATACGACAGGCAGCAGGACAGAATCTTCCGTCTTGCGATCGACTATATCCCCTGCTACTTTGCCGGCACCGGCGACATCTTCTCTTCTGTCATGCTCGGCAAGGTCCTCTATGGCACGCCTTTCGAGGAAGCGGTGCGCACTGCGATGGACCTTGTGCGTACGCTCATCTGGCGTCACAAGGACCAGGAGGATGTATTCCTGGGCCTTCCGCTCGAAGAGGAGAACGAGCTTCTCGGCAGCCTGGCATAGAGGCAATTCCAGGACATGCCGGCTGCGCGCATTGCATCAAAAAGAAAAGCATGAAGAACGGCAGGCATATCCCAGAACCATGCAAGAGGGCTCCGCACCACGATGGGCTGCCCTTCTCGGAACACGGGCTTCTGTGCCAGGTTCTGTGGTGCAGACCATGAGGTGCGGAGTCCTTGCTGTTTCGGCGGAAGATGTGCTCAGTCGTTTCCGAAGCGGCCGCCCGTTGTCGGATAGCCGTAGATCGAGCCGTCCTTGATCTGGATCTCGTCCTCCCAGGGCAGATGGTATCTGCCGGCGGCAAGGTCCTTGATGTAGGTGAGGCCGGCATCGCTCTCGCCGCCTGGCTTTGCGACATAGCCGCGGTGGCCGAGGTTGTAGATGTTGTTCTCGAGACCCCAGGTGCGGCGGGCATTGTCAGCAAGCTCGGGATAGATCTCGCCGGTGACGATTTCCCAGGGATTGCGCTGTCCCTGGACGAGCGTCGTGCCGTCGAAGTTGCAGATCTGGCCCTCGCCGAAGTAGTAGAAGGTGTTGTCGTAGCCGGCAAGGTTCACCGAGACGGTGTACATGAGGTTCTGCCAGGCATTCGAGCGGTTGGTCAGAATCCACTGGTCATTGACCTGCGTGCTGTAGCCGGAGATGCGGATATAGACATTGCAGCCCTTGTAGGCAGCTTCGCGCGCAAGCTCGGGAATCATCCCGTCATGGCAGATGCAGACGGAAAGCTTGGAGCCGCCAGGGCCTTCGCAGACCGGCATGCCGAGGTCTCCTGGATACCAGGGCTCGATGGGGTTCCAGGGGAAGAGCTTGCGGTATTTGAGGATGATGTTTCCCGAAGGGTCGATGATGATTGCGGTGTTGTAGGGATTCTTGTTCGGATCGGGATTGCGCTCCATGATGGAAAAGACGCCGTAGACGCCGGCCTCCTGGCAGGCTTTCGAGAAGGCATCGGTCTCCGGTCCGGGAATATCGCAGAGGAATTCGTCGGTCAGCCACTTGGAGGTATTCAGTCCCTGCGTGCTGTACTCAGGAAACACGATGAGCTCGACGCCCGGATAGCCAGCTTTGGTTGCATGGACCGTGCGCACGATGCTCGCGACCTGGCGGTCGATATCTTCCCGGCTGTTGACGACCGGGGCCGGGAACTGGACTGCTGCGACAAGAAATCCGAGCTTTGGCTTGCTCATGCTGCCGATAGATCCCATACATTCCTCCGTCCATAGCCCAAACCTGCCACTCGATGCCAGCACTGACATTATATGCAATAAAATGCATATATTTGGAAGCTGCCGCTGGAGGAGAGAGCTGTCGTACCAGCAGCGGGCCTGTCATTGCCTGCGTCGAATACACTTGAAATCGTAGAGCTGAAGTGGTTTGAAAGCAATGAGGAAGACAGGGATATCTGAGTGTTTACGGGAATAGGCAGAATCGGAAAAGCCATTGCTACAGATCTGAAATATGTGTAACAACTGAATAATTATTCATTCTGTGACCCAGGCACAGCCGGAGCTCTCGGAGGACCGGATGCGGCTAGGGAAGGGGCATGGCAGAATGCCGGCTGCATCCGTCAGAGGATGCAGCCGCTGCTTCAGAGCGCAAGGAACATCTCATGCACGGCCAGGCTCTCTTCGAGCTCGGGATGGAAGGCAAGGCCAAGCTGGGCTCCCTGCCTGACGGCGACAATGCGGCCATCCACCTTGGCCAGGACTTCCACCTCGGGGCCTGCTTTCTTGATGTAAGGCGCCCGTATGAAGGTCATGCCGATCTTTCCCAGTCCCTTGAACTCGGCTTCGGTCCGGAAGCTTCCGAGCTGGCGTCCGTAGGCATTGCGCTGGACTGTGGCATCGAGCGTGCCGAAGTGGCTCTCGGGGCGCGCGGCGCTCCGGTCTGTGCCATCCTCCACGTCGTCCTCGATGTTTCTGGCCAGAAGGATGAGGCCTGCACAGGTTGCAAGAACGGGCATGCCGTCCTCGATGCGCTCGCGGAGAGGGTCCAAGAGCCCCTCCTTCCTGAGGAGCCTTCCCTGCACCGTGGATTCTCCTCCCGGCAGGATCAGGCGGTCGAAGTGACGCTTGAGGTCTGCCTCCTCGCGGATCTCGAAGAAGGGCTCTCCCAGCTCTTCGAGCTTCTGCTCGTGCTCTATGAAGGCGCCCTGGAGCGCCAGCACTGCTGTCCCCATCACTTGCCCCGCTCTGCCATGAGGAGCTCGATCTCGTCCTTGTTGATGCCGACCATGGCCTCGCCGAGGTCGCGGGAAAGATAGGCAAGCTTCTCGGGATCCTGCCAGGCTGTGACGGCGCCGACGATAGCAGCTGCACGCTTGGCGGGGTTTCCGCTCTTGAAGATGCCAGACCCCACGAAGACGCCTTCTGCGCCGAGCTCCATCATGAGGGCAGCGTCGGCCGGCGTGGCGACGCCTCCTGCGGCGAAGTTCACGACGGGGAGCTTTCCTGCATCATGCACGCTCTTTGCAAGCTCGTAGGGCACCTCGAGCTGCTTGGCGGCCTCGAAGAGCTCGTCTTCCCGAAGGGCTTGAAGCTCACGGATCTCCTTCTGCATCTGACGCATGTGGTGCACGGCCTGCACGACATCTCCTGTGCCTGGCTCGCCTTTCGTGCGGATCATCGAGGCGCCTTCCTGGATACGGCGGAGTGCTTCTCCCAGGTTCTTGGCGCCGCAGACAAAGGGCACCGCGAACTTCGTCTTATCGATGTGGTAGATGTCATCAGCAGGCGAGAGCACCTCCGACTCGTCGATGTAGTCGATATCGATGGCTTGAAGGATACGTGCCTCTGCGATATGCCCGATTCGGCATTTTGCCATGACCGGGATGCTTACGGCCTTCTGGATGCCTTCGATCATCGCAGGGTCGCTCATGCGGGAGACGCCTCCTGCAGCCCTGATGTCTGCCGGTATCCTCTCCAGCGCCATGACTGCGCACGCCCCTGCATCCTCGGCGATTCTGGCCTGCTCGGGCGTCGTGACGTCCATGATGACACCACCCTTGAGCATCTGCGCAAGCTCGCGGTTGAGCTTTGCGCGCTCCGGTCCTGCTTCCTGGCCCTTTGCTCCCATCATCCATCCTTTCTGCTGCCTTCTGTGCATGCGGGCGAGGATAGGGGATAGCTGGTTCTGTGTTTAGAGCCAGAAGACATATAATTGGCAGGATCAGAACAAGGCCAGATCATGCAGATAGATAGGACCAGCAGATGCTCTCTCTCGATCTCGCAGACCGTGGCACGCTCTCGCGCTCCGAATATCTCTACCGGACCATTCGCGATGCAATCGTGGCAGGAGAGCTTGCCCCGGAAGAGAAGCTGACTTCCAAGAGGAAGCTTGCAGACGAGCTTGGCTGCTCCCTCATCACGGTCGAGTCTGCGCTCACGCAGCTTGCGGCGGAAGGCTACATCGAGGCACGTCCCCGTCGCGGCTACTATGTCGAGCGGCTGGGAAAGCTTCCGGAGGCTACGGCACAGGCGCTGTCCAAGGCAGAGGTGAAGACTCTCCCAGAGAGGGAACAGCTCCGCATCGATACATCGCATCTGCCAGCACGTCCCGACAGAAGCGCGCTGCTCCTCTGGGAGAGGAGCCTTCGACATGTCCTTTCGGCAGAAGACCTCGACGAGGCATTCTCTTCGCTCACGCCACAGGGATTGCCGAGGCTCCAGCAGGCGATAGCCACGCATCTCGCTCAGACGCGAGGCATGAGGGTGGAGGCAGACCAGATTGTCGTGGCAGCAGGCGCCCAGGTGCTCTACCAGCTTGTGGCGCAGCTCTTGCCGGCAGGCTCCCTCTGTGCCGTGGAAGACCCGGGATTCCCGCGCATTGCAAGGACCTATGAGGCAGAAGGGAAGAGGGCGGTGTCGGTCCCGCTCGATGCAGAGGGCATCGCAATGGAAGGAATCAGGAGCACGGATGTGCAGCTCGCGCACGCGATGCCGTCGCACCAGTTCCCGACAGGCCGTGTCATGAGCATCTCCCGGCGCTATGAGCTTCTGGGCTGGGCTGCGGAGGTGCCTGGCCGCCTCATTGTCGAGGATGATTATGACTGCGAGTTCAGGCTCGCAGGAAGGCCCATTCCTGCCCTTGCAAGCATCGACGCGACGGGTGCTGTCATCTATATCGGCACGTTCTCGAAGAGCCTGGGTCCGGTCGTGCGCGCAGCCTATGCAGTGCTTCCGCCTGCAGCAGCGCGGCGCTACGAAGAGCTCCGGTCCTTTGCGGCAGGCACGCTCGGCACGATCGACCAGCTCGCACTGGCTACGATGCTCGAGGACGGAAGCTACGAGAGCCATGTCGCACGCTACCGGAGGCTCGTGAAGGAGCGTCGTGACCATCTTGCGGAGGCGCTTGCACGGGAGCTCGGGGAGAGCATGAAGCTCGAAGAGGCAGACTCCGGCCTCCATATGATGCTTGCGCTCAGGCTTCAGCCCGCATGGTGCGGACGCGAACAGGAAGCAGAAGAGGCGCTTGTGGAAGCTGCCAGAAAGTGCGGCATAGGGCTTGCAGCGCTCTCCTCGTATGCACAGCTGCCGTATCGAGGAGACAGGTCTGCGCGCTTCGTCCTCCAGTACGAGCGGCTCGAAGATGGAGAGATGGAAGAGCTTGCCGCAAGTCTCGGCACGCTTGCGCGCAGGACAGGAGTCTGTGGCTGAGGGCTATTCCCACGTCTTCCAGACGTCGGGTGCATAGCCGACCGTAGCCTGGCGGCCGTTCCTCACAATCGGGAGCCTGATGACCTGCTGGTTCTCGAGGAGGACCCCTTCGAGCATCGCCTTCGGCGTGTGCTGCACAAGGGCCAGGGCATAGCCATCTTTGCAGGCGGGATCGATCAGGGCTTCGAGGCCGCCTGCGGCACGGGCGACGGATTCGAGCTCGCCCTTCGCGATGCCCTTCTCCTTCATATCGATGTACTGGAAGCGGATGCGGCGCTCCTTGAACCAGCGCTCTGCCTTCTTTGCGTCATTGCTCTTCTTCGTCCCGAAGATCTGGATGTTCATCGCGGCCTCCTCTGGAATATTGTTCCATCCATGGTAGGCGAAGGCGGGATGCGGTGGAAGGAGGGGCTGCTGCCGTGCTGGAAGGCTACCGGTTTTCGGGGTACACCTCCTAAAACATTCAAAAACAGTCACCGAAAATGAAGATTAGTGCTTGAAAATGACGGATTTTGGGTGCATACTGTCTTCAGCAACCAGGGAGAGGGATGAAAGATGCTCGCGACAGAACGCCAGGACCTCATATGCAAGCTCGTGGCGGAGCAGGGGAGCGTCACGACCCCTGAGCTCATGGCAGCGCTCGATGCATCAGAGTCGACGGTGCGCAGAGATCTCGATACCCTCATGCGCCAGCGCAAGGTCGTGCGCGTGCACGGTGGTGCCTGTGCGCCGAAGCGCCATATGGTCATCCAGGACTCGCCGGTTGCGCAGAAGCGCATGGTGAACCTCTCTGCGAAGGAGAGGATCGCCGCCTACGCTGCGACGCTCGTGAATCCGGAGGACTTCGTCTTCATAGATGCGGGATCCTCGACGATGATGCTTGTCGATTCGCTGACGGAGACCCATGCGACCTATGTCACGAACTCCCTTCCCCATGCCCAGGCGCTTCTGGCCAAAGGCATGAAGACGTATCTTCTGGGCGGCATGGTGAAGCCCGTCACGGAGGCAGTCGTCGGGGAGGACGCTATCGCCTCGCTCGAGCGCCTGCACTTCACGCTCGGCTTCTGGGGCACGAATGGCATCTCGCTTTCTGCTGGCTTCACGACGCCTGAGCTTTCCGAGGCCAAGGTCAAGGAAGTGAGCATCGCCCATACGCAGAGCCCCTATGTGCTTGCGGATGCGACGAAGTTCGACCAGGTCTCTCTCATCACGTTTGCAGCCTTCGACCAGGCTTCCATCATCACGGACCATCTCGATCCCGAGAGTGCCTATAGCAATGCGGAGAACATTGTGGACCTAGAGGAGGAGCGCCCATGATCTACACCGTCACCTTCAATCCGTCGATTGACTACATCGTGCGGATGCCCAGGCTCGTGCCTGGAGAGATCAACCGTGTCACCTATGAGGATGTCCTGCCGGGCGGCAAGGGCATCAACGTGAGCATCGTGCTCTCGAACCTCGGACACGCTTCCTGCGCGCTCGGCTTTGTTGCCGGCTTCACCGGACGCGAGATCGAGTCCCGCATGCAGGCCTACGGTGCGACGTGCGACTTCATCCAGGTGAAGGAAGGCATGAGCCGCATCAACATGAAGATCAAGGCCGAGGAGGAGACTGAGATCAACGGCATCGGCCCGAAGATCGAGGAGGCAGACATCGAGGCGCTCTATGCAAAGCTCGATGCCTTGAAGGCTGGCGACGTCCTGGTCATTGCAGGCTCTGTTCCTTCGATGCTTCCGTCCGATATGTACGAACGCATCATGGAGCGTCTCTCCGGCCGCGGCATCGAGATCGTCGTCGATGCTGAGCGCGACCTGCTCGTGAAGGTGCTCCAGTACCATCCCTTCCTCATCAAGCCGAACAACCACGAGCTCGGCGCCATCTTCGGCGTGGAGCTCGAGAAGAGGCCGGATGTCGTGCCGTATGCAAGGAAGCTCCAGGAGATGGGCGCCAGGAACGTCCTCATCTCCATGGCGGGAGAGGGAGCCGTCCTCGTGCCGGAGAAGGGCGACGTCGTCGAGAGCGCAGCACCGAAGGGCACAGTCGTGAACTCCGTCGGTGCCGGCGACTCCATGGTCGCAGGCTTCATTGCAGGCTACGAGGAGAGCAAGGGCGACTACGCCACAGCCTTCCGCATGGGCGTCTGCACGGGATCTGCGAGCGCATTCTCGCCGAAGCTTGCAACGCGTCCTGAGGTCGAGGCACTGCTCAAGACCCTGTAGCCAGACCTGCCGGAAGGCAGCCGAGATAGGTAGAGCGTGCCGGCATCATTGCCGGCGCTTCAGGGGGCACTTCATGGTGCCCAGACAAGAGAGGGGAGCAACGTGAAGATCACTGACTTGCTCAAACCCGAGGGAATCAAGGTGGGCGCCACGGCGACAAGCCAGGATGACGCAATCAACCAGCTGATTGCCCTCCAGGATGCCTCAGGCAACATCAACGATACGGTTGCCTACAAGAAGGCCATCCTCGCCCGTGAGGCCGAGTTCTCGACGGCCGTGGGCGACGGCATCGCCATTCCTCATGCCAAGACCGCAGCCGTGAAGCGTCCGGGCCTGGCAGCGATGACGGTACCGGGCGGCGTGGACTGGAATGCACCGGACGATGCGCCGGCAGACCTCATGTTCATGATTGCAGCTCCTGAAGGCCAGAACAACGCGCACCTCGAGATGCTCGCCGAGCTCTCGAAGCTCCTGATGCACCAGGAGTTCGCAGACGCCCTGCGCGCTGCCAAGACGCCGGAAGAGTTCATGTCCGTGATCGACCACGCCGAGGCAAAGCGCGAGGCAGCAGATGCTGCCAAGGCCGCTCCTGAGGCAGTGGCAGCTGCAGGATACCCTGAGGTCCTCGCGATCACCGCCTGCCCGACCGGCATTGCCCACACCTACATGGCAGCCGAGAACCTGGAGAAGAAGGCCAAGGAGATGGGCATCACGCTCAAGGCCGAGACCCAGGGCTCTGCAGGCGCCAAGAACATCCTGACGGCTGACGAGATCGCCCACGCAAAGGGCATCATCATCGCTGCGGACAAGAATGTCGACCGTGCACGCTTTGGCGGCAAGCAGGTCCTCTCCACGAACGTCTCCGCCGGCATCAACGAGCCGGAGAAGCTCATCCAGACCATCCTCGACGGCAAGGCTCCCATCCAGGAAGGCACCTCGGTCTCCGCTTCCGAGACGTCGGGCGAGAAGGACTCCACCTGGCACGTGATCTACAAGCACCTGATGAACGGCGTCAGCCACATGCTTCCGTTCGTTATCGGCGGCGGCATCCTCACGGCCATCGCCTTCCTCGTCGACCAGCCAGGCCTCGGCACTGCTGCCTACGGCTCCTCGATCCCTGCGGCAGCCTTCTTCAAGACCATCGGCGGCGAAGCTTTCGGCATGATGCTGCCGATCCTTGCAGGCTTCATTGCCATGTCCATCGCTGACCGTCCGGGCCTTGCGCCGGGCTTTGTCGGCGGCCTCTTTGCCAAGACCGGCTACAGCCTTGCCTACATCACGCTCCTGAACTCCGATCCCAAGGCCGCAGCGGCTTCGTGCATCTCCGGCGGCTTCATTGCAGCGCTCTTTGCCGGCTTTGCGGCAGGATACATCGTCCTCGGCATCGAGAAGCTCTGCGACCATATGCCCGACTCGCTTGAAGGCATCAAGCCGATGCTCATCTATCCTCTGCTCGGCACGCTTGCAATCGGTGCGGTCATGTTCGTCCTGAACCCGCTCTTCGGCGCCATCAACACCGGCCTCAATGACTGGCTGAACGGCATGGGCACGACGAACATCGTCCTTCTCGGCGCTGTTGTCGGCGGCATGATGTCGATCGATATGGGTGGCCCGTTCAACAAGGCAGCTTACGTCTTCGGCACCGGCGCCCTCACGGCCGGCACGACCTCGGGTCAGATCATCATGGCTTCTGTCATGGTCGGCGGCATGGTTCCTCCTCTCGCTATCGCTCTCTCCACGACCTTCTTCAAGAACAAGTGGTCCAAGGCCGATCGTGACGCCGGCATCGTGAACTACATCATGGGCCTTTCCTTCATCACCGAAGGCGCCATTCCGTTCGCAGCAGCAGACCCCGGCCACGTGCTTCCGTCCTGCATCATCGGCTCTGCCATTGCAGGCGCCCTCTCCGCAGCCTTCGGCTGCACGAGCCCCGCTCCTCACGGCGGTGCCTGGGTCATTGCTGTCATCGGCAACCCGTTCGGCTACCTGATCGCTCTTGCCGCTGGCTCTGTCATTGCCTGCCTCATCCTCTCCCTCTGGAAGAAGCCCTACCAGCAGGAGGCCTAAAGGTCCAAGGCACATACGAGTTCCATCCGGGAAGCAGCTCTTCGGGGCTGCTTCCCTTTTTGCAATACAGGCAATGGGGAATACTGGTCACAGAGACAAGGAGGAGCCATGGGATTTGTCTGGCCGTGGAAGCGGCAGAAGAAGGTCAATCAGGTGCCGGACGAGATGGCGGCAGCGGCACATGCGGCATCTCTTGCAGAAGGCACGGATGCAGAGGGTCCGAAGAGGCGCCTCGAGCTTCGCTATGGCGGCAAGGTGCAGGCGGTGGGCTTCCGTTTCCAGGCACAGATGCTTGCGCAGTCTGTGGGCGTCACGGGCTGGGTCAAGAACCTCGACGACGGAGACGTGCTCCTCGAGGCCGAGGGGACGGCGGCGCAGCTTTCTGCCTACAAGAAAGGGATAGAGGACCTTTCGCAGAGCCGCAATACCTGGATCGATGCCAGGCTCGTCTCGGAGCGGGAGGTGCCCTGCGTGCACGACACCAAGTTCCGCGTACAATACTAGGGACTTAAGAATGCTGGGATAGCATATTCCTCTTCAGAAAGGCAGCTCATGATCAAGGAACTCGTGAAGGACGAAGCCATCCTCTCCAAGCCCTGCGAGAAGGCAACAGCAGAGGATGCAGCGCTCGCACAGGATCTCGTGGATACCCTCGATTCGCTCGAGGATGCATCCTGCCTCGCAGCAAACCAGATCGGCGTCTCGAAGGCCGTCTGCGCACTGACGGATGACAACGGGCACGACTATGTGTTCTACAATCCGAAGCTCCTCTTCGGCATCCGTCCCTACAAGACCGAGGAAGGCTGCCTCACGAAGGATGCGGTCTCGAAGGTCACGCGCTACCAGAAGATCCGCGTGAGCTACCAGGAGCTCAAGGACGGCAAGCTCGTCTCCGAGACCCGTGATTTTGTGGGCTGGTATGCGCAGATGATCCAGCACATGATCGACCACTGCCAGGGAAAGCTCGTCTAGGGAAACGCTTTTCGCGCCGTTTCGCAAGACGCGATAGAATTGTCCAGATCGAAGAATGGCCCATCAGCACGGCATCCGCACCGAAGCTCTGGCACAGGGAGGCATCATGCCCAGACAGGAACTCGTCACCTATTTCTCGGCTACTGGCACTACAGCCAAGCTGGCTGCCCGGATAGCTGGGATTCGTGGCTGCGAAGCGGTGCCCATCCTGCCGAAGGTGCCCTACAGCGTAGCCGACCTGAACTGGGGCGATACCGGATCTCGAAGCTCGCTCGAGATGGGCGACGATTCCTGCCGGCCTGAGCTCGAGCCCCTGGAGCGCAATCTTGCGGACTACGGCGTCATCTTCGTCGGCTATCCGATCTGGTGGGGACAGGAGCCTCGTGTCATCGATTCTTTCCTCGAGGGCAATGACTTCACGGGCAAGATCATCGTCCCCTTCGCGACGAGCGGCGGCTCAGATATGGGATCCAGCCCTGCCCGCATCCAGGCGCTGACACCGGGCTCGACGGTACGTGGCGCACGTCTTCTTTCTGTGGCGTTTCCGGACGAGGTGCTCGAGCGCTGGCTCGGCGAGCTGCAGTTCGAATAGCGGTACGTCTGAAGTCCGATGCATGAAGATGCAGGAACGCCCGTCCGGCAGCTGGACCGGACGGGCGTTCCTGTCGAGGATTTCTTCCTGTAGCGCTCTTCCGCTCAGCAGCAGGAGGCTACGCAGCGGGGCGCCTCTGCCGTACATCTGAGCTCTCCGAAGAAGGAGGCAAGCATCCCTGCTTCTGCAGGATCGATCGAATAATGGCACCAGCGGCCTTCGCGGCGGCAGCTGACGAGCCCTGTCTGGCAGAGCACCTTCATGTGGTGCGAGAGCGTGGCCTGCGTGATATCGAGCTGCTCGAGGAGCTCGCAGGCACAGATCTCGCCTTCGTCTGCTATTGACTGGACGATTGCGAGCCGGTTCTCGTCCGCGAGTGCCTTGAAGACAGCGAGCATCCTGGCATCCGCTGCAGCGCGCTGCTGGCAGAGCCGTCTGCTGAGCTCACGGAGATGCTCGGCTATCCTGTCAGCGCACTCCTCATAGCCTTCAGGGGCTCCGCCCATAGGGTCTTCGAGCTCCCAGTCTTCGCGGTGCGTGCAGGGAAGCGCAGGACAGCTGACGCCGCAGCCCATCGTGACAGCGATATCGGCCTTGCCGATGGCAGACAAGGGCTTCGGATGGAGGCCTTTGGCAGAGATGCCCCTCCTGGCAAGCTCTGCGGCAGCTCCCGGGTCTATCACAGGCGCCGGGTCGGTCCCGGCAGAGCAGGGCTCTGCCCACGCGGGCAGAATCTCGCGCGCAAGCGCTTCTGCCATCTGGCTCCTGCAGGCATTGTGCGTGCAGATGAAGGCAATCTTCACCGTGCGTCCGCCCTCTTTGGCCATGCAAGCCTCCTTTCGAACATGCGGGCAGCATTGACCAGCATGATCAGCGTCGGCACCTCGATCAAAGGACCGATGACGGCAGCGAACGCCTCCTCGGATTCAAGCCCGAAGGTGGCGGCGGCAACGGCAATCGCAAGCTCGAAGTTGTTGCCAGCGGCCGTGAAGGCGACCGATACACAGCGCTCATAGGAGAGGCCCTGGGCGTGGGCTGCGAAGAAGGAGCCGAAGAACATCGCTGCAAAGTAGATTATAAGCGGGATTGC